>CAYSMQ010000485.1:1946-3581 GCA_964432035.1 uncultured Ardenticatenaceae bacterium | reverse complement strand
GGCACCGCAGACGTGAACTACTTTTCGCCCGAGCAGCGACGGGGCAAGCTACTCGATAGCCGCAGCAACGTCTACTCGGTCGGCGCCATTCTATACGAACTACTCACCGCCAAGCGGTGGGAGGCAGGCTCAGAAGCCGAAAATCCGGAATTGCCCTCGTCTCTTTGGGAAGGGCTGCCGGAGCAAGAGCGTCACATTGTGCGTACCTGTTTGCGGCCGGAGCCCTGGGCTCGCTTCCAATCCGCCGAAGAACTGTTGCTGGCTTTGGACAAAACATTAATGACGGAAGGCGCCACAGCCGGCGCTGCCGATGTCATCTCTTCCGATGAGCGAGCACAGATTGCTCAGGAGATGGCCAGTATAGAGACAGGACGGCCCGCAGGCCCGGGCCAAAAACGGCGCACCGGGCCCTGGTGGTGGCCGTATGCGCTGGCATCGGCTGCTTTTTTCGTGGTGATCCTCTTGATTGTGAGGCCCGGCGCAACTTCATCTCCTGTTGTCAACGAGGCCGACTCGGAGCTACTGGAGCGTTCGGTAGGCCAGGAAACGTTGGAGGCGATGATGACGCCGGAGACTTCCGATATTACGCCCACGTTGAGTGTGCTGGGCAACATGCTGACGGCGCGCGCCTTGGCTGCACCGGCCCTGCCCGCGGCCGGCGCAACGCCGACCTTCATCCCCACGCCCACAAACACGCCTACGAATACGCCAACGGCGACGCCCAGCGATACGCCAACACCGACGGCAACCTTGACGCCGACCCCCACGGCGACGAATACACGCATTCCGCCCACGCTTACCTTTACGCCACGACCCACGGCCACGGCCACGGCCGTGATACTGGCGACGTCGACATCTGAGGCGCCCCCGCCCCCGCCGCCTCCGCCCCCGCCGCAAGCCACGGCGACGGACGCACCCCCGCCCACAGAACCGCCGCCGCCCACGGAGCCACCACCGCCACCCACGCCGACGCCGCCGCTACCTGGCGGGTAGGTATTGGGGCAGGGAAAACCGAAGACGTCTAAGAGCCACACGAACGGCTCGTAAGTTACCAATGTCTGCCTATGAATCGATCGTCTGACGACCCTATGTTGACCAGATTGCTAACCAAGACAATTAAAATACCTCTGGGCCTCCTGCTGTCCATCGTCGTTGCCGGTGTTGTGGTGCTTGCCCTGGTGGCGCTACAGTTGTCACAGCCGCCTGCTGTTCCCCCGGGAACCACAGTTGCCGGCGCCGATGTTACAGCGCAGCCGACGGCCACGTCGCTGCGCGTGCCCACGATTACAGCGCGCGCCCAGCAGGGCGGGGCCCAGACATCGAGCGCCGAGCCGGGCTATCCGGGGCCACCGACCAGCACCCCGGCGCCTGGGTCCTATCCTGAAGGAACAGTGCAGTCTGTTGAGGGACCAACAGCCACGGCCGGGCCAACGGAGACGCCAATCCCCACTATCGCGCCGGAAGCCCTGGCCCAAGTGCGCCAACCTTATCTCGGCATCTGGCTGTCGGCCGAGGAACTGGCCCGCTTGCCTACGTCTGGTCCTGCCTGGGAACATTTGAAAGAAGAGGCCGATCGCGAAGCGAACAATCCAAAACTGCGCAATCAGGATCAGAACAATAACGTGCGCGTTCTGG
>CAYSMQ010000485.1:0-1846 GCA_964432035.1 uncultured Ardenticatenaceae bacterium | reverse complement strand
GCGAACAATCCAAAACTGCGCAATCAGGATCAGAACAATAACGTGCGCGTTCTGGCCAAAGCGCTGGTCTATGCGCGAACAGGCGAGGAAAGCTACCGTGAGGAAGTCGTCGAAAACCTGATGGAGGCCATCGGTACGGAGGAGGGGGGCCGCACGCTGGCGTTGGGCCGGGAGCTGGTTGCCTACGTCATTGCCGCCGACCTCATCAACTTGCCCGCCGACGAAGACGAAGATGAGGAGTTCCGCGACTGGCTGCGCGAACTTTTGACCAAAGAGCTGGACGGTAGCACCTTGCAGCTGACCCACGAAGAGCGACCAAACAACTGGGGCACTCACGCCGGCGCCTCACGCGCAGCCGTGGCCCTCTATTTGCAGGATGATGAGGAACTGGAACGCACCGCGGTCGTCTTCAAAGGTTATCTCGGCGATCGCAGCGCCTACGACGATTTTATCTATGGCGCGCTTCACTGGCAGGCCGATCCCGATAATCCCGTGGGTATCAATCCGAAAGGTGCAATGAAAGATGGCCGTGTTATAGATGGAGCTATGCCAGAAGAAATGCGGCGGGGCGGCGACTTCCGGTGGCCGCCAGATGAAACCGGATATCCTTGGGAGGCGCTACAAGGGTCTCTTGTGCAAGCAGAGATCCTCTGTCGCGCCGGCTATCCTACCTGGGAGTGGGAAGACCGCGCTTTGCTACGCGCCGCGGATTTTTTGTATGGCATCGGTTGGGTGCCCGAAGGCGATGACGAATGGCAGCCATGGCTGCTCAACAACGTCTACGGAACCGATTACCCGACAACAATCACAACACAGCCCGGTAAGAACATGGGCTGGACGGAATGGACTCACTCCGAGTTCCGTTTGCAACGAGGCCAGCAAGGAGGGTGTTAGGTGGCATGCAAGCATTCGTATTCGACGTTTAGCCTTCACACAGTATCAAAACGAATAGGAAGGACCAAAGCCAAAATCGCGCCGGCGACGCGCCGGCCAATCTTGTGGGTTCTGCTGCTTACCATCGGCGTGCAGCTGGGCGTGACGTTCGTCGTGCAGGCATCCACGCCCATTCTTGTGGGCTACCGCGACCACCAATATCCCAATGGCGTCGCCGGGAATAGGGAAGTTACTTCTGAAAAGCCAGAAAGCAAGCTGTGGTGGAATGATGGCTATTGGTGGGCCAGCATGTATAGCAACAGTGATGATCGCTATAACATCTTCCGCCTGGACGAAGGCACACAGGATTGGATCGACACGGGCACAGCGCTAGATCCCAGAGCCGAAAGCCGCGCCGACGTGTTGTGGGATGGTAATAAACTTTACGTCGTTTCGCACCTGTGGGACGGTGACGGTGGCGGGTCTACTTCGGAGGCCAACGGCGGCAAGCTCTTTCGTTACAGCTACAACGCAAGCACCGATACTTATACGCCGGATTCCGGTTTCCCTGTTAACGTGAATAGCGCCCGATCCGAATCGCTGGTCATCGCGAAGGATTCTAGCGGACAACTGTGGGTAACCTGGACTCAGGACAGTTTGGTGATGATCAATCACAGCGTGGGCGGTAATGATGCCGTTTGGGCCACGCCCTTTGCACTAGATCATCCTGCGGCCACAACCTCAGGTGATGGCGATGATATTTCTTCTCTGATCAGCTACAACGACCATATGGGCATCATGTGGAGCAACCAGAACGGCGATGAGGAAATGTACTTCGCCCTGCATGCGGATGGCGATCCGCCGGACGACTGGGATGTTGTACTTGCCTTTGGCCTGACCGGAGACGATCACCTCAACCTTAAAAACCTGGAAACGGATAGTAACGGAAACATCTACGCCGTTGTCAAGGGTT
>CAYSMQ010000484.1:0-3595 GCA_964432035.1 uncultured Ardenticatenaceae bacterium | reverse complement strand
CGGGCGTTATCGGCCAGGTGGGTACCATTCTCGCCGCCTATGACGTCAACATTGGGGAATGGCGTATGGGGCGCGAGACTCCCGGCGGGCAGGCGCTTTCATTCATAAATTTGGACAGCGACCCGCCCCCACCGGTGTTGCAGGCACTGGAAAAAGTGCCTGCCATCACCTACGTCAAACTAGTTGCCCTATAGCGCGTCGCTACAGACGAAAGGCGCCGCTCCCTGCCAGTCCGACCGACAATCTGGATATTACTCGGCGTCTGGATACTGCTTTAGATAGATGCGCACCCGACGGTTGGAGCCTTCGCCAACGCTGTTCGTGTACACCTCATCGTGGTCACGTAACGCAATGTGCACGAGCCGGCGATCGTAGCTGGACATTGGTTCCAGCGTGACCGGGCTGCCACGCTTCACGGCCTTGGTCGCCATGCGTTGCGCGAGGCTTCTCAGCGACTCCTTGCGCTGGCTGCGATAACCGTCGACGTCGACAAGGAAATCGGCCCTGCGTCGCAGCGCGTGGCCCGCCATCAGTCGGGCGACGTATTGAAAGTCGTTCAACGTCTCGCCGTGAGGACCAATTAGGCCCGAAAGGTTTTCACCCTCAATGTGCAGCACAGTCATCACACGACCGGACCGATCATCCGGTTCCGAACGTTCCACGCGAATCGTCGCCTTCTCGTAACCCATCTTCTGCAGTAGATTAGTGACAATCTCCCGTGCAACGCGCACTGTCTCTTCGTCGACGTCCTCGTCCGAAGCATCTGTTTCTTCTGTCTCGGCCGTTTCAACGCGTGCCGGCGATGGCGCCTCTTCGCGCGGTTCTTCAGGCGCGCTGGTTTCGGGTTCGCGGGCCAGGGCCGGCGCTTCTTGCGCTCCGGCATCCTTCTCACGCGGCTGGGGACCACCCAGCGGTGTGAGGCGAACCATGGCATCCTTACTTCCCAGTCCCAGGAGCCCCTTGCGCCCTTCTTCCACAACCTCAACGATGACGTCGCTACGGCTCAGGCCAAGTCGCTGCAGACCGGCCTCGATGGCAGCCTCTATGTCTGCTCCTTGTGCTTCAATCGCCTGTTCATCACTCATATTTGTATTTCGCCTCCGCGTCGTTTGCGTCACTTACTTTTCCGCTTGCGTCGCTTTTTCTTGTTGCTCTTAGATTGGCTCTTCGCACCGTTCGCGCCGCTAGCTTCTGCCGTTCCTGTGTCGGTTTTACCAGCCTTTGCCGGGCTGGCGCCATTTTCCCTGGCAGTACGCTCCTCTTCCGCGCTGCGCCGGATTAGCCAACCCTGACCAACGCCAATAATGTTGGACAGCACGAAGTAGAGCGAAAGGCCGGCCGGGAATTGCAGGGCAAAGAAACCAAACATGAGCGGCATTGTGTACTGCATCGACTGCGTCATGCCGGCCATTGGATTCTCATCCTCGCCATCTTTCTTGTCATCATTCTGCTTTGTCTGCGGCGATAGCAGCTTCTGCTGCAAGAAAGTCGTTACGAGCACCAAAACCGGCAAGACAAAAAGTGGGTCAGGCTGCGCCAGATTCAACCAGTAGAACTGGTTGTTTACCGGCAGCAGGGCCGTAAGGTCGATGAACTCATACACGCGGTCAGTGAGCTCAAACAGCGCCTGTGGCGTGGAGCCCAGGACCACGATGATTGCGCGATAGAGACCGATGAGAATGGGAAATTGGATCAGTAATGGTAGACAGCCCAGAAGACTCTCGGCAGGATTATACCCAATCTTTTGGAACTCCTCCTGCATCTTCTGCGGGTTGTCTTTGTACTTCTTCTGAATCGCCTGGACCTGCGGCTGCATCTCTTGCATGCGCATACTGGCGCGCTGCTGTCGCAGGTTCAAAGGTAGCGTAAGCAGGCGAATCAGAAGGGTGAAGACAGCAATCGCCAGGAAAAAGTTTGTGCCCAACAGATCATATAAGATCAGAAGGGCGTTGATCATGGGATTGAGAATAAATAGGTCCCACATAGTTAGATTCTATCCTAAAAGTTAAAAATGATCGCTGTCCAACACATTATTCCGACGACCCTCATTCTAACGGCGTTACAATTCCGCAGGTAAGGTAAATTCCCAGGTCAATGCGCCATCGTCGCGATTGAAGACATTCATATCCGCCGACTCTCCGCTTTGGAAGACGATCACCAGAGAATCGCCGACCAGTACCGGCGCGGAAAAGACCGGCGCGTCGGCTTCGCGCTGCCAAAGAATGTCACCAGACTCGGCATCGAGCGCCATGATCTGGCCTCGCCGCTCCTCCTCATCGCCTTCGGTCTCGCCGGCCGTCACATAGACCACGCCATCTTCATAGAGCAGTGCGCTTTGCACGGCGCCATCGGCCGTCGCCGTCCATTGCGGTTCGCCCGTTTCCGCGCTCACCGCGTAGACGTTCCCATCAATGTCGCCAAAGTACACTGTGCCATTGCCCACAGCCGGCGAACCCCAGACCCAGTTGCTGGCATCTGCAGTCCAAGCTTCGTCGCCAGTCTCGGCGTCCAACGCGTGTAACTGCCGGTCAAAACTTGGCACGTACAACAAACCGTCCGATAAAACTGGATGGCTGGCAACTGAACCGTCCAACGTCACTTGCCAGCTGACTTCGCCGCTAAATCTATTAAGCGCGTATACATTATTGTCCAATGACGCCACATATACCAGGTCGCCGTTTACAACCGGCTGCGCCCAGATGCTGTGATCGGTGGGAAACTCCCACTGCAACTCACCAGTGTCGACATCGAGCGCGTACATATGATTATCTGCAGTGCCCACGAATACCTGTCCCTCAGCCTGTAGAGCCGGAGCAATAATGCGATCCGTGACCACATCATCGCGCGTCCAGAAAACCGGCGGCGGTACTTCTACACCATTTGGTCTACCTAGCGCGTAGATCGTCACAGTGGCCTGCGGAGAGAACATACCGCCGGATCTGCCGAAATCACCGAACACAACAAGCTCATCACTAACCGAGGGTTCGGCGAAAAAGAGCAAGGCCGGATCAAACTCATCTGGAAAAGTCCATTGCAGCTGTCGCGTCTCTACGTCGACAGAGGCAACGCCGGGACCGTAGGCAATGAACACCTCATTCCCATCGGCCACAATTCCGGGCCAGTTCTGGCTGGCGACCTCTGCGCCGCAGGCTGTAAGCAGAAAACTGACGGCGATAAGGACAATGATGATCGGCCGCGAGAGCGGCCGTTTTGGCTGGTACAAAGATACTCCTCCTAGGGAACAGGGTCATACCCGCCCTCATGCCAGGGATGGCAGCGTGAAATCCGCTTCACACCCAGCCAGCCGCCTTTCATGAGTCCATGCTTCTCAATAGCTTCGTATGTATAGTGCGAACAAGAGGGCGTAAAGCGACAGCTTGGAGGGGTGACCCGCGAAAGCGTGTTCTGGTACAAACGTATTATAAAAAGGGCGATACTTTTCATCTATTCCGCCGTCTGGCGATGGAATAATCCGCTGCGCGCAAGCAGTTCTTTGATGGCCTGCTCCAACGCTGCGAATGGGGCTGACGGCGCTCCTTCCTTAACTACAATAAGGCAATCCCAACCCGGCTCGATGCTAGAGAGCTCTTTGCGG
>CAYSMQ010000483.1:0-3609 GCA_964432035.1 uncultured Ardenticatenaceae bacterium | reverse complement strand
AATGTCCTCGCCGTTCCCCGTGCGCAGTTCACACTGGGCCACAGTCGAGTCGACAGGGCCCTCGTATACCGACTGCATCCACAGGTAACTGGCCGATTGGAAGTCAGGCGTGGGACCTTCAAGTACGGTGATATATTCTGGTTCTTCTTTCACAGTAAACTCTCTAGACAGTTGATTGCTGGATAATAGACAGCTTCTATACTACTTGCAGCATCAGGCGTTGGCAACCTCACAGGCGCGCAATCCTTGCTCCAAATCGGCAATCAGATCGTTCACGTCTTCAAGACCTACGGAAAGCCTCACCAGCCCGGGCTGAACGCCGCTGGCGGCTATCGCTTCCTCCGACTGAATGGCGGACACGGTACTTGCAGGATGCGTGATTAGCGAGTGCGTCCCGCCCAAACTGACCGCCAGATCAATAATGTCCAGCGCCTTGAGCAACCGGTAGCCCGCCTCCCGTCCGCCCCTTAGATCAAAACAGACCATACCCCCGAAACCGCCCTGCATCTGGCGCACTGCCAGGGCGTGCTGAGGATGGCTCTCCAGACCCGGATAGTAAACTTCGCGCACGGCCGGATGCTGTTGCAAGAAACGGGCCACAGCAAGCGCATTCTCGTTGTGCCGCGCCATGCGTAATTCATACGTCTGCAAACCGCGCTGCAATAACCATGCTTCCATAGGATGTAGTACGGCGCCGAACATGACGTGGTTATGCCACATCCTTGAGACGCGCGTTTCGTCACTAACTACCACGCCCGCCACCACGTCCGAGTGTCCACCCATGTACTTGGTAGCGCTGTGCAGCACGACGTCGATGCCCAATGCCAGAGGCTGTTGGTTATACGGAGAGGCAAATGTATTGTCGGCCACCGTCAGAATATCCCGTTCCTGCCCTAACTCGGCGATCGCCGCCAGATCGGTCAGGCTCAGCGTGGGGTTCGCCGGGCTCTCCACATAAAGCAATCGCGTCTCGGGTCTGATGGCTCCGGCAAAAGCGGCAGCGTCGGTCTGGTCGACCAGTGTATACTCAACGCCCAACTGTGGCAGCTTTTGGCTGATCAGGGTGCTGGTCGTGGGATATAGCGTATTCTGCGCCACGATGTGGTCGCCCGCTTCCAAAAAAGAGAGCAAAACCAGGGAAACCGCCGCCATACCCGACGCGATTGCCAGCGCCGCTTCGCCTCCTTCCAGGCCGGCAACGACCGTCTCCACCTGCTTCGTGTTCGGTGTGGCGTAGCGCCCGTAGAATTGGGGAGCGGCTTCGGTGACCATGGCAGCCGCGATTTCTTCCGGTTCGTCGAAACGAAACGTGGCGCTCTGATAGATAGGCGACGATACTGCCTTTGAGGGATTATCCTTCGTGGCGCCGTGAATCAACCGTGTTGAACGGCCTGCGTCATCTTTCGTCATTTGCCTTAATCCGGTCCTTCGGCCTCCGCAGCCGGCCGCACGCGCGTATTGACCAGATCTTCCAGCGCAGCCAGTTGCTGTTTACTACCTAAGACGATCAACCTGTCGCCCGGTTCAAAACGGGTGTTCTCGTCGGGTGTAACCGATATCTTCTCGCCCTTACGCAACAAGGCCACGAGCGTTACGCCCGTTCGTCTGCGCATATCGGTTTCTACAACCGTATGCCCTGCGATGGGCGAACTGTCCCCGACAGCGACCTCTTCAAGCCACAGCTCCAACCCTGTATCCAGCGTAACGTGATCCATAAAGTCGACAACATTTGGTCGAAGAATCATATTTGCCATGTGACGACCGCCAATGCCATGCGGCGAAATGACTTTATCCGCGCCGGCGCGCCGCATCTTGGACTCGCTGGTAGGGTCGACACTTCGCGCTACGATGAGCAAATCATCTTTCAACGCCCGCGCCGAGAGAACGATAAACAGATTGTCGGAGTCGTTACCCGTACAGACCATGATTCCGCTGGCGCGCTCAATACCCGCTTCAATAAGCGTCTCGTCGCGTGTTGCGTCGCCTGTCAGGACTGTCCAGCCCTCCTCGCTCATCTCCTCGCCCACCTCTTCCCGCACATCGACAATTAAAAATTCCCGCCCAATCTCCTGCAAAGTCTCAGCTGCCGTCTTTCCCACGCGCCCTGCGCCACAGATAATAATATGATTTTCCATCTCGCCAATTATCCTCAACAGTGCTCGCCTACGCATTCTTTCAACAATACCAGAGGTCAGGAAGTATTCGCCGAGGGAACTGACGCCGTAGGCGACCGTACCGGCGCCAAGGAGAATGAGCATGATGGTAAAGAGACGGCTTTCCGAGCTCAGTGGTTCGATCTCGCCGAAGCCAACGGTCGAGAGTGTAATCACCGTCATGTACAGTGAGTCAAGGACTGCCCACTCTTCTACGATGCTATACCAGGCGGTACCGATCGCCACAATCAACACCGTCGCCAGAAGCACCAGGAACAGCCGGCGCCGGATGTTATTCATCTTCAAATGCCAGGGTTCTCCTCCCTCGTTCCTCGCCGCCATCCACGCCGACTAACTCCAGTACGCGTTCGCCCCGCAGTTCTTCATGCTCCAGCAATGCGTCTGCCACTAGGTCCAGCTGTTGGCGATATTCCTCCAACGTGCTGTTGGCCCGCTCGTAAGCCTCTTCCACGATGTTGCGCACTTCCTCGTCGATCTCCCGCGCCGTTGCCTCGCTGTAATGACGGCGCCGCGTCAGGTCCTCGCCCAGGAACACTTCATCCTCTTCTCCGCCCAGGGCCACGCGTCCCAGGCGCTGGCTCATGCCCCAGTCCAGGATCATCTTGCGCGCTACCCGCGTCACCTGTTTCAGGTCGTTCTCCGCGCCGCTGGTCGGCGTACCGAAGACGATGTCCTCCGCTGCCCGGCCGCCCATCATCACCGCCATGCGATCCAGCATGTATTCGCGAGGATAGATGTACGTCTCCCGTTCGGGCAACTGCTGCGTGACGCCCATGGCCCGCCCGCGCGGCACGATGGTCACCTTATGGATCGGATCGGCGTTGGGCAACACGGCCGCAACCACGGCATGGCCCGCCTCGTGATAGGCGATGAGCTCCAACTCCTCTTCCGTGAGGTCCAGATTCTCTCGTTCCAGACCCATGAGGATCTTGTCGCGAGCGTCCTCAATATCTACGGCCTCTATCTCCGACTTGTCGCGTCGCGCCGCCAACAATGCTCCTTCATTTAGCATGTTCTCCAGATCGGCGCCGCTAAACCCGGGCGTGCCACGCGCCACACGCTTCAGGTCCACGTCTTCGGCGAGCGGCTTGTTGCGCGCGTGAATCTTCAGAATCTCCACCCGGCTCAACATGGTAGGCTTATCCACCGTGATGCGCCGGTCAAAGCGACCGGGACGCAACAGGGCCGGATCCAAGATGTCCGGCCGGTTTGTGGCGGCGATGACGATCACGTTTTCGCTGGGTTCAAATCCATCTAGCTCGGAGAGAAGTTGGTTCAGCGTCTGCTCGCGCTCGTCATGTCCACCACCTAAACCGGCGCCGCGCCTGCGCCCAATGGAATCCAACTCATCAATGAAAATGACGCTTGGCGAGTGAGCCTTGGCTTCATTAAACATGTCGCGCACGCGCGAGGCACCGACACCAACAAACATCTC
>CAYSMQ010000482.1:3099-3630 GCA_964432035.1 uncultured Ardenticatenaceae bacterium | reverse complement strand
ACACGGGTCGAGAGAAAAACGGCTTCGGCAATGCTGTGCGTGACAAAGATGACGGTCGTTTCTGTTCGCCGCCAGATGTCGTGTAACTCCATATTCATTCGTTCCCGCGTCATCTCGTCTAGCGCGCCGAAGGGTTCGTCCATGAGGAGCAGCGCGGGACGGATTGCCAAAGCCCGCGCAATTGCCGCGCGTTGTTGCATGCCGCCGGAAAGTTGCCAGGGGTAATGGCGCTCGAAACCGTCCAACTCGACCAGCGCCAGCATCTCGCGCGCCCGCTCTTCACGCTCGCTGCGACTGTATCCCCGCAACTCCAGGGGAAGCTGCACGTTTTTTGACACACTGCGCCACTCATAGAGAACGGGCGCCTGGAACACAATGCCGTAATCCTGATCCAGTCGCGCCTGACGCGCCGGTTTGCCGTTTACCGAAACTGAGCCAGACGTAGGCGACAACAAATCGCCGACGAGACGCAGTAGCGTCGACTTCCCACAACCGGATGGTCCAATCAGCGCGGTTACTCGCTTGCGAGGA
>CAYSMQ010000482.1:0-3089 GCA_964432035.1 uncultured Ardenticatenaceae bacterium | reverse complement strand
TGCCGAACGTCTAAATTGATATCTTTGACGGCAACGGTCTGATTGTTGGTTCCCTCTCCAAAGATCTTACTAACGTCTTCTAGCGTGACGACCGATGTGGACATAGCGTCTTTCCTTGGCGTGCTAACTGTCATCGCGTGTCACGTGTCGTGTGTCAGGTGTCATGTTTATTCGGCTCGCTGGCGTCCGCGCAGGACGATCATCTCGCTCACCGTAATCAGAATGTAGAAGGCAATGCCGACGACGGCGGAAGCGAGGATCGCGGCCCAGAGGCGGGCAGGCCCCGAAATGTAGAACGAGTTGAAATTCAAGATGGCGCCACCCAACCCGCCGCGAATACCGGAGGGCAGCTCGCCGATGATGGCGCCCACGACACTGGCAGTGGCCGAGATCTTTAGCGCTGTGAATATGTACGGCAGCGCGGCGGGCACGCGCAATTTCCAGAGAATTTGCCAGCGGGAGGCAGCGTAGCTGCGCATCAGCTCGACTGCCATGGGAACAGGAGAGCGCAGGCCGCGCAACGTGTTGATCGTCACCGGGAAAAACGTGAGATAGGCGGCAATCACGGCGACCGAGAGCCAACCGGCCTGCAGCCAGATGACGACCATGGGCGCAATTGCCAGGATGGGAACCGTTTGGGAAGCGACGACGTAGGGCATGAGGCCCCGTTCCAATAGGTTCGAATGGGCAAAGATGACGCCCAAAACAAAACCCAGCACACCGCCAAATACGAAACCTACGAAAGCTTCTCGAAAGGTGAAAAAGGCGGCTTCTGCAAGAACGGTGACCAACGGTGGCCCGTTGCGCCGCGAGGGATTGCCGAACGCATCGGCGATATCCCACAGGTGGGGTAAGTTGAGGTCCGAGGCGAACTTGAAACGGTAGGGTGGATCGTGCACCAGTGCAAAGGGGTTGTTATCCACTCGCCACGGATTACCCCCAATCCATTTCACGCCTTCCCAGACCACGGCAAGGAGCAAAAGCAGAACCAGAAGTGAAAAAGCCTGCCGGGCAGGACGCGCCAGCCGCCGTCGCAAAATGGCTAGCGTGGTGTCCTCAGCCGCGCGCAAGGGACGCGCGGCGGGCGAAGTGGCTGAATCAGTCATCAATAGTGCGAACCACTAGGGTCGTATGAATCCGGCATGTAAGGGACAGTCGCTACCTCAACTGGAGATCTGTAGCGTTGCTGGATTGTATTTTAGAGAAAGGGCACTCTAAGTCAAATAAGTATTGCCGGCGTCTGGATGTCGACGAAGCGTTCTGTCTGACTCGCAAAAGCACGATACAATGGCCATACAAGGCATCAAAGTCACACAGACAAGAATGAACGGCCTGTCTAAATGATCACCAGCACGGCAAACAGCAAAGTTAAACACGTGCGCCGGCTACAGCAGGACCGGCGCTACCGGGAGCGGGAGCAGGCGTACGTGGTGGAAGGCACACGGTGGGTGCAGGAGGTTGCGTCTCCGTTTGAGGGCGAAGCGACCGCCTTCTACACGCCAGAGTGGGCCAGCGAGCCGCAAAATGAAATGCTTCTGGCATCCTTCGAGCAGCGACCGCAGAAAGTCAGCGAAGAGGTGATGGCGAGTATGAGCGATGTGCAAACCCCGCAAGGGATACTCGCCGTGCTACCCATGCGTCCCAAGCCCCTGCCCGAGGCGCCATCGTTTTTGTTGGTACTCGACGGGCTGCAGACGCCGGGCAACCTGGGCACGATTCTGCGCACCGCAGCAGCCGCCGGCGCGGACGGCGTGCTGCTGGCTCCAGGCTCGGTGGACGCCTATAACCCAAAAGTCGTTCGCGGCGCAATGGGCGCTCACCTGCGACTGCCTATACATCATGTCAACTGGGACGAGATTCGTGGCCTGACCAGCAACACAACCATCTGGCTGGCAGCGGCGTCGGGCGCTATCTCATACACCGACGCCAACTGGCGTCGCCCGACCACGCTGATTGTCGGCAGCGAAGCACACGGCGGCAGCGAGAGCGCCCAGGAACTCGCGAAACAGACAGTCTACATCCCTATGCACGCCGATACAGAATCGCTCAACGCGGCAATGGCGGCGGGAATCATCCTATTTGAAGCGATGCGACAAAGGAGACCTTAAATTGGTGGCTAACTATCAGTCAGCGCCATATGCAGCGTCGATGGCTCCGGCGCGTCCTGCCCCTGCTCCGCCGTCCACGCTTCTTCTTCCGCGCCGATGGGTAACTCCTTCGCGCCAATCACAAAACGGCGCTGGCATTCCGGACAACGCCCGTCATAGTAGTAGAATTCGATGTCCAGACGGCTGCCGTAAGAGCGTTGCACCAATTGCCGCGTGTCATGATCCCAGGTGAGCACCAGCCATTGGTCGCCGCTGGACTCAGCCTCTTCACGCAGCTTCTCTTTTCCGTGCAACACGCGATAGCCGGTCAGGAAAAAGCTACAGCGCCCACAGGCCACAAAATCCGCGATCACACTATCTAAATCCGTCTTAGCCTTCTTTTTGCGGCGCCGTCCGCGTTTCTTGTTCAATTGCCATCACTCTTATACGATTGCGTCGTTGGTTACTCTGTTCACATATCATACATCTCACCTAAGATGTCACAAAATCGAATTTGTAGCAAACAATAGTTTAAACGATGGAAATACGCTCAATCACGTTATTCACCGAACCAGATGTTGATCTCAAGCGCGCGGCGCGTTTCTTCGGCGCGGCGAGCACTCAGTTTTCTGTACCGTTACAGACAAACCGCGTTGCTTTTCCGCCCTTCCCCGATTGGTGGAATGAGCACCAAACGGCGCGCTGGCAAGACGCGGGCGCCGACTATCTGAGCCTCGGCCCAGTACAATTGAATCACGATCAACGCTGGATAGCGCGCCTGGCAGACCTTCTGGGCACGGGCGGCGCCCTCTTTGCCAGCGCCGAAGTGGCCGATATGCAAGGGCGCATTGACACGGCGCGCTGCGCTGCGGTGGCGCGGTTAATTAAAGTCGCCAGCCACATTGAAGAAAACGGTTTTGGCAACCTTTACTTCACCGCCTTAGCCAATTGTCCACCGGGCTCGCCTTTCTTTCCCGTAGCCTACCACCGACCGGGCGCGCC
>CAYSMQ010000481.1:0-3634 GCA_964432035.1 uncultured Ardenticatenaceae bacterium | reverse complement strand
TTCTCAATCTAATTTTTGCCGTCGCCGGCCTTGTGGTCGGCGGTCTGATCAACGCGCTGGCCGACGATCTTCCTGCACGCGTTAGGCCCTCAACGCCGCACTGTCTAAACTGCGAGAATCGCTTCGGGCCGAGCCGCTGGCTGGGGTTGGGACGGATGCTACAAGGAGGCCGCTGCCCGCACTGTGAGGAGGCGGTGGGCCGGCGTTATGTTGCCGTGGAAGTGATTACGGCGCTGATCTATGCGGTGTTGCCTTCGCTTATTTCACGTCCGGTGGATCTGCTTTTCGCCGCCGCCTATATTGCTATTCTGATCCTTATCATTGTCATCGATCTGGAACACCGCCTGATCCTGCACGTCGTCACCTTTCCCAGCACGCTACTCGCGCTCGTGGGCAGCATGTTCATCTCCGGTAATTCGTTACCCCTGGCTCTCATGGGCGCTGTCCTCGGATTTCTCGTCTTTTTCGGCCTCTATTGGCTGGGAAAGCAACTTTTCGGGCCCGGGGCCTTAGGCTTTGGCGACGTAACCCTTTCCATGACCCTGGGCGCCATGGTCGGTTTTCCATACGTGGTCTTTGCGCTGGTCATCGGCATCATTCTCGGCGGGCTGATTAGCTTTGGCTTGATCGCCTCTGGTCGGCTCTCCATGCGCTCCTACGTGGCCTACGGGCCCTTTCTGGCCATGGCAGGGATCATCATGGTGATATGGGGCGACCGCATTCTGGCCTGGTATATAGGTTGAGAGACCACGACGATTATAAGCATCTATTTGAATACGGGTGATTTACGAAAGATGACGATTGACATTCGGCGTATTGAGGCCGACGAAGATTTTAGAAAACTGGAAGACCTACAACGCGTGATCTGGGGCATGGACGACGTCGACGTCATTCCAGGTCGCATGATGCATGCCGTCGATTTCAACGGCGGCGTGTTGTTGGGCGCATATGACGACCACAAAATCGTTGGCTTCGTCTTCGGCGTCATTGGCACAGTACAGGGCCTTAGCCAGCGCGTTGACCAGGTCGCCGCGGCGCGCCTGCAACTTTATTCCACGATTATGGGCGTCCATCCCGACTATCATGGACAGGGCATTGGCTACCGCCTGAAACTGGCGCAACGCGAGTTCGCCATTCGCATGGGTATCCGGCTCATCACATGGACGTACGATCCGCTGGAAAGCCGCAACGCCTGGCTCAATATTGTGAAGCTTGGCGCTATTTCGCACCGCTACCTGCGCGATTTCCATGGCGAGTTTGGCGGCATCAACGCCGGCCTTCCCACGGACCGTTTTTACGTGGAATGGTGGGTGACGGGTAATCGCGCGCAGAGTCGGGTGGAGCGGCAGCGCGGCGCGCTCAGCTACGATCAGATGATCGCGGGCCGCGCAGAATTGATCAACGAAGCGGGCTTTGAAGGAGACCATCCTGTCCCCGCCGAAGCGTTCACGGAAGACAGTCAGCGCAATTTGCTCCTGGTGGAAATTCCGGCCGACTTTCAGGCAATGAAGCGCGACAATATGGCCCTGGCAAAGCGCTGGCGCTTACACACACGCGCCGTGTTCGAGCACACGTTTGCCAACCAGTTCGTCGTCACCGACTTTGCTCGCCGCCAGGATGAAGAGGGGCAGGAGCGCGCTTACTACGTCCTGACGTTCCAGCAGGCCTGACCCACGTTTATAGCGCTGCCGGAAACCTGAACAGCGGGCGCCGGCGCGTTCCGAGATCACAATCAATGAAAATCGAATCCATCGACCTCCTGCACATTCGCCAACCTCTGGTCTCTCCTTTTGTCACCAGCTTTGGCCCCCAGGACGATAAAGAGTGCTTGCTTGTCACAATACACGCCGAGGGGATCAGCGGCTGGGGCGAGTGTGTGGCCACAAGAGACCCGGGCTACAGCTATGAAACGATCGAAACGGCGTGGCACATTCTGCAGGATTTTCTGATTCCGGCCCTGCTCTCCTGGGAATTTGAAGAGCCCCGGGATCTTGAGGAGCAGGTGCACTTCGTGCGCGGACACCCGTTGGCAAAGGCAGCGCTCGACGAGGCCCTGTGGGATCTGACGGCGCAACGGGATGGGCTGAGCGTGGCGCAGAAGCTGGCCCAACCGTATGAGAAAGCACCAAGAGAGCGCGTCTCCGTGGGCGTGAGCGTTGGTATCCAGCCCTCGATAGAGGAGACACTGTCGGTGATTCAGAGTTACCTGGACGAAGGGTACGGTCGCATCAAGCTGAAAATCAAGCCGGGACACGACGTGGCGCTGGCGCAAGCGGCGCGCCGAGAATTTCCCGACACGAAAGTCATGCTGGACGCCAACTCAGCCTACACGTTGGACGACGTGTCTGTGTTCCAGCAGATGGATGACCTGAACCTGCTGATGCTGGAGCAACCGCTGGGTTATGAAGATATTTACGATCACAGCCTGTTGCGACCGCAAATCGCCACCCCTCTGTGCCTGGACGAGAGCATCCATTCGGCGGACCACGCCCGCTTCGCACTGGCTATAGAAGCCTGCGATATCATCAACATTAAACCCGCACGCGTAAGCGGCTGGACGGAAGCGCGCCGTGTGCACGACGTGTGCCGGCAAGAGGGCGTACCCGTATGGTGTGGTGGCATGTTGGAAACAGGCATCGGGCGCGCCGGGCAGCTGGCGCTGGCCTCGCTACCCGGATTCACGTTGCCCGGTGACATATCAGCGACCGACCGCTACTTCCATCAAGATATCACGGCGCCCTTTACGCTTAACGCAGAAGATAGTACGATCGACGTTCCCACGGGACCGGGTTTGGGCGTGGAAATCGACCACCGGCAACTACAGAAGGTAACGGTCAGGAAGAAACGTTTTGAATAAGATGTTTGAAGATATTACGATCGCCTTTATCGGCAGTGGCACGATGGCGGAAGCGATGATTCGCGGCCTCCTGAGCCAGGAGATCGTGGGGCCACAGCAGATCATCGCTGCGGGCCCGCGGCCTGAACGCGCCGCCGAACTAGAAGAGAAACACGGCGTGCGGGCCACGACGGACAACCGCCAGGCGGCGGAAGAGGGCCAGATCGTGGTTCTCTCCACCAAGCCGCAGGTGTTGTCGCCGGTCATGGTCGAGATTCGAGGACATTTGCGGCGTCGCGATTTATTGCTTTCAATTCTGGCAGGCGTGCCCATACGTAAGATCGCCAACGGCCTGGCACACGCCGCGGTGGTGCGAGCCATGCCCAACACGCCGGCGCAAATCGGGCAGGGAATCACGGTGTGGACGGCGACGCCGGAGGTTAGCGATATTCAGAAGCAGCAGGCACAGGCCATTCTCGGTTCGCTAGGCCAGGAAATCTTCATGGGCGAGGAAGATTATCTGGACATGGCTACGGCGCTCAGTGGCACGGGTCCGGCATACGTGTTCATGGTCATGGAAGCGATGATCGACGCCGGCGTGCACATGGGCTTTTCCCGCCGCGTCGCCGCGCAGCTGGTGTTCCAGACTATTCGCGGCTCGGTAGAGTACGCCGCGCGATCGGGCAAGCACGTGGCGGAGTTACGCAATCAGGTCACCTCGCCGGGCGGCACGACGGCCGAGGCGCTGTATCACCTGGAGAAGGGCGGCTTGCGCACCGTCATTTCGCGCGGCATCTT
>CAYSMQ010000480.1:0-3661 GCA_964432035.1 uncultured Ardenticatenaceae bacterium | reverse complement strand
AATCTGATCTTTCCACCCTCAGCCTGCACGGCGACAAACGTTTCGACAATTTCGACCTGCGCCAACAAGAACTGCCCCGTGGTCAGGCCGAAAACCTGCGCCGCGCCTTCAACACGGCGCGGGAATACGCCGAAAACCCACAGGGCTGGCTCGTCTTCAACAGTATCGGTTACGGCAACGGCAAAACACACCTTGCCGCCGCCATCGCCAATCACGTCTCCACGCAGGGCGAAACGGTGCTTTTCATCGTCGTGCCCGACCTGCTAGACCACCTGCGCGCCACCTACAATCCCGCCGTTGGCGTTCGTTATGACAAGCGCTTTGATGAGATCAAGACTGCGTCGCTCCTCGTGCTCGACGATTTGGGCACCGAAAGCGCCACCGCCTGGGCTCGTGAAAAACTCTACCAGCTAATCAACCACCGTTATGCTGCACAACTGCCCACCGTGGTCACCACCGCCACCCCTATCCCTGAAATCGATCCCAAACTGGCCACGCGTCTCCTGGACACGCGCAACTGCACCTTTTTCGTCCTTGAAGCGCCCAGTTATCAGGGCAGCGCACAAATCCGCCGCCGTCGCAAACGGAGCTAGATCGTCCCAGGCCCCGCTCTTCCTATACAAATTAGCAGTTAGCGCCTAACCGTTCTTACGGGCACGTCTCTCCCGACGGCCGCTATACTCGTATTCTGCCAGACCCTTTCAACCTAATAAAGGAGCATCAACCATGCGCGTGGGACTACAGGTTCCCAACTTCACTTATCCCGGCGGCTCGCAGCAGTTGGGCCACAAACTTGCCGAAATCGCCCGCACTGCCGACGAGCAAGGCTTTCACAGCCTTTGGGTCATGGATCACTTTTTCCAGATCTCTGGTGTAGGACCGCCCGAAAACGAGATGTTGGAAGCGTACAGTACGCTAGCCCACTTTGCCGCCGTCACAGAGCGCGTCAAGCTGGGCACCCTAGTCACCGGCGTTGTCTACCGCCATCCTGGTATCCTGGTTAAGACGGTCACAACCCTGGACGTTCTGTCAGGCGGGCGCGCCTATCTCGGTATCGGCGCGGCCTGGAATGAACAGGAATCCAGGGCGCTTGGTGTACCGTTTCCCCCGGTCGCCGAACGCTTCGAGCGCCTGGAAGAGACCTTGCAGATAGCCGGGCAAATGTGGTCAGACGATGATAGCGCCTTTGAGGGTAAGCACTACCATCTGACGCAGACCCTGAACAGCCCGCAAGCCCTGTCACAACCACACCCGCCCGTTCTTATCGGCGGCGGTGGCGAGAAGAAGACCCTGCGCCTAGTGGCGCAATACGCCGATGCCTGCAACCTCTTTGCCGCCATGGGCGCCGACGTCGTGCGTCACAAACTGGACGTCCTCCGTCGGCACTGTGACGACGTGGGCCGCGACTACGACGAGATCGAAAAGACGACGCTAGACACCGTGCACCTTGCGCCCGGCGAAATGTCCGCCGCCGATGTGATTGAGCGTTGCGAGACGTTGGCCGAACTGGGCATCGAGCACGCCATCGTCAACAGTCCCAACGTTCACGAAATCACGCCGCTAGAGACATTCGGAAAAGAGATCATCCCCGCCGTCGCCGGCTTGTAGCCAGCGCTTCAGCGCGCCAATCTACGGCTCCGGAATCACCAACACGTCGCCCACCTGAATGCGCTGCGGATCGACGATGCCATTGGCCTCAACCAACGCCTCCATGGTGACGCCGAACTGCTCTGCGATGCGCACCAGTGAATCTCCTGCCTGCACCTCATACATGCGTGGTGTAGGCAGAGGAGCGCCTAAGTCTTCGGTCGCGCCGGAGGACGGCGTCGCCGTCATGATCAGCGGTATCTCGCCTTCCGCATCCCGTGACGGAGCTGCTGGGGCTTCCTCGTCCGACACCGGTTGTTCAGGTGGCGTGATCGCTGCGCCTGTCTCCTCTTCCCAGCCCAACACCGCCGGCACAATGCGCTCGAATATCAGCGGGCGCAACAAGGCAATGGCAAACACGGTCCCCACCAGGACCAGCACAAATACCAGGAACTTGATCATCTCCCCGCGCCGGTGCATCGCTTCGTGCTCTTCTTCCAGGCTCACGCTGATTCCTCCTCACTTGCGGCCGGGCATACCCCTAGTTTAGCAAAGCGCTGGGCCCTTTCCAAGCGGTGCTTTGGTCCTGTTTCACTCAGAATCGAGCGCTGCCAACGCCTCGTCCAACGGCGCCTCCTCCGAGGATTCTTGCGCCAAAATCCAGTCGATCACCGGCTGCCGCCAATCGATCGCCGTGTTATAGGCGTCCGCATCGTACGCCGCCAGCATGTCGTAACCGTCGCCGCCCGCGTACATAAAGTCATTGACCAGCACCTGGTATGTCTCCTCACGCCGGATTGGCTCGCCCGTCTCTTCCAGTATCCACTCCCCAACGCCCAGGTGTGCGCCGCCAACAGCCGCGCCGCCCCGCGCCAGCACCTGCAGTAGCTCGTCGCCACTCAGCGTCACCTCCACCAGCACGTTGTTGAACGGCAAAATGCCGACCACGTCGGCGAACGTGATCTCCCCCGGCGGCAAAGCGGCGCGGAAGCCTCCGTCATTGGTAATGGCTACGTCCGCCGCGGGAGTAGCCCACAACCAGCTTTCGGTGACCAGCGCCAGCATCTCGTCGCTGCGTCGCTGCAAGCCGTGCTCGCTGTAGCCGATCACCACCTCCAGCTCCTCTTGCGCGCGCTCCTGCCAGCGCGCCACGACCGCCGCCACCTCTGCATCCGGCGTGACCCCCGGCTCATTCAAGACCGTATCCGCGCCGGTTTCTACCACGTCGTCGGCGACCGTATCGAACAGCACGTCAACCTGCGCGTAGCTCGTGAAATGGTACCCACCGCCCACGATCAATGTCTCCCCCACGGTCTCTACAAAGCGCTCATTACAGTGCCCGCCGCCCATGAAAGCGATCTCCAGATCGGCGACGTCGCGCGCCAACGCCGCCAGCTCATCGCGACACACGTGCCCGGCGACAAGTAGCAACTCCGCGCCGTCCGCCCGCGCCTGCGGCGCCACCTCGCGCAGCGCCGCCGCGTAATCCACAAACTGTAAGTCGCGCAGATTCGCCGGATTCGTCGTCACCGGCGTGCTCGTCGTCGTCAGGCCTAAGATGCCGATCTGTATCCCGTTGCGCTCCACCACCGTATACGGTTCGATGCCCCACTCTCGCGGCGTCGCGCCCTGCGGGTCGCGCGTGTTGGCGCTCAGAAAAGGAAAGTCCGACTCCAGCGCCCGCGCCCGCAGCGCCTCCAGCCCAAAATCAAATTCGTGGTTGCCCACGGCTGCCGCGGCATAATCCATCTCGTTTAGCACCTCCGCCATGCTCTCCCCTTCAAACCACGTCGAAATAGCCGGGCCCGTCCACATATCGCCGCCGCTCAATATCAGGTAAGCGCCATCCTCTTCATACCCCGCCGCGCGCCACAGGCCCATCATGTTCGCTGCTCCCATGTCCGGCTCCATGCCCTCCATCCATCCGTGTTCGTCATTCGTATAAAAGATAGTCAGTTCGCGCACGTCCTGCTCGGGGGCGTCCACTGCCTCGTCCACCGGCGTGGGCGCCCCGTCACCCGCTGCCTCCGGCGTAACCGTCGTCACTGTAACCGGCACAACGGGCGTCTCGCGA
>CAYSMQ010000479.1:0-3682 GCA_964432035.1 uncultured Ardenticatenaceae bacterium | reverse complement strand
CCGGCTCCATCTACGCTGCCCACGCCCTGGAGGCCATGGAACAGTTCCTGCCCGAACCGGAGACAGAACCGTTCCCTGAGCGTCGTTAGAGACGGTCGGTGGAGGTGGCTCATGTTGATTGAAACCTACGAGCTGGAAGTATTCACCCCGCCGTGCGAGCCGGGGGCAGAACGGTACGCGGCCAAGGCGCTGCTCGACGTTGATATCTCCGAGGTCTTGCCCTACCTCAATGCCACGTTGCGTGGCGCCGTCTACCACCGCCAGGCGCAGGCGCTGATCTGGAAGAAAGGCGGGCACAACATCGCCTTTCACCCCTACGAGATCGCTACCAGCAACGTCGCCGACCGCGACGACGCCGTAAAAGAGCTGGCAGGATTGATCGATCTGGCCAACCGCACCTGGGTGCGGCGGGAGGAGATCGAACCAAGCTATGAGACGCGGCAGCGGCCGGCACCGATGGCCGTCTACCAGTTGCTGCCACAGACAAACTGCCGCGAGTGTGGCGAACCGACCTGTTTCACCTTCGCCCTGAAACTGGTGGCGGTGCAGAAAACACCGGCCGATTGCCCGCCGCTACAAGACCCGGCACGCGCCGAGCAGCTGGCGGCGCTGGAAGCCTTGCTGCCCGGCGCGCCGGCGATTGGATAAAGTCAGGAGGCACGAGCCATGTGCCAATCTTCCGTGTGGACCCTCTACCCGGATGGGCAGAAAGAAAAGATTGCCGAAAATGCTTCCTACGCTGGTCGGTGGGCATGTACGTCTTTGCCTATCTTTGCCTGCAACAAGAAGAAGTGCCATTGTTAAGCCAGCTCGCCGGCGTGAGTCAGTTCGCGGAGACCATTTGACCGGGAGGAGTGACCAGGATACAATTCAACATATGTTGAATCAATGGAAGTAAAGCCTATGACACAGACAGTACTCCCTCAGAGGGAAACGGAACTGGCCGAAATTGTCACACTACTCAAAGCATTGGGCGAACCCAACCGCCTGCGCATTTTTGTCGAGCTGATGAAAGGCGACACCTGCAACGCCGAATTGAACGAAGCGCTAGGGCTTTCTCCTAACCTGCTCTCCCACCACCTGCGCGTCCTCAGCGAAGCCGGCCTCATCACCTCCCGTCGCGATCGCATCGACGGGCGCTGGATCTACTATTCAGTCGATCGTCAGGCCGCCGCGCGCTGGCAATCCTGGTTCAATGACTTGCTCGATCCGGTGCGCATCCAGGAGCGCCCTGTTTGCGGCCCCGAGGGACAAGCGCAGGCGTGACGCCTGACACTACTCGACCACGATTCCCACGGAGGGTACCATCCGCTCGTACGGGCGGCCTTTTTCTCCCCGGCGGTCGCCGGGGATCAGGGCGCGGCGGCCCTGGTGGTAGGCTTGGGTCGAGCCGCCGCCGTCGAGGTTGAGGGCGCTGTGGGCGCCGGCGCTATGCAGGGCGTCCGCTAGCTCTCGCAGGGTGGCGCCAAAGCTGTCCACACCGGGCAGGCCCATGCCCTCGTTGACGCCGGCAACCATGACCAAAATCAGGTGACCCTCGTCGTCGATGCCTAGGCCCACGCGGCCGGCGCGCGTGTGGTCTACGTCCGTCTTGTAGTTAGTAGGCACGACGCCGACCTGCTTGCGGCCGCCGGGGAGTACACGGCTGGCCCAGAACTGCTCCGCGGTCTCCAAGTAGTCGTCGTCCAGCGGGCACCTGCCATCGCTTAGCAAGATGGGGCCGGTCTGCAGCGCCTGTGTGATTTCGTGGTGCGCCGGACGGGCAAAGGCGTAGTCAAGCAGCAGATCGTGTTCCAGGCGGCGCAGCAGGTCATTTTGCTCCGCGGGAGAGAGGGCGCCGGGCGCGAAGGAGATGACGAAGCCATTGTGTGGCAGACTCAGATCACCGCCCTGCTTGAGACCCACGATACGCCGGTCGACCACGGTCAACTCCAACCGCTCGGGTTCGGATGGCGTGTGGTCCAGGACGTGTGTGCCCTGTGCCACACCATAGTATCGGGTATAGAGGGTCACGGGCGCGGCGCCGGGCTCGTTGAGGGCGAAGGACAGTCCATCGCCAGCTGGCGCTAAATCGCACGGCGCAAGCTGCAGGCCACCTGGCAGCCGGACATGCACGTCGTCCAGACCGAGACGGCCCACGCGCCAGCTGCCGTCGCCGTGTTGCCAGATCACGCCGCGGCGAAAAAGGGGCGGGCGCCGAATGACGCCGTGCGCGGCCCACAGGCTGTGCGCTTCACCCAGGGCGGAATGGCGGCTGCAGACGTCGTCGTGTTCCAAGAGGAAGTAAGCGCTGTTGAAGACCAGGGCCGGATCGCCGGGTCCCCGCTGATCGCGGATGGTGTCGCTCAAAAAGCCGCAGGGGGCGAGGGGCACCAGATCCTGGTCGACGGCAAAAGGGTGGTGGGAGAAGTTCAGCGGTCGCGGCCGCTCGCTGTGCAGCAGGATGTGGCGACGTTCCGTCAGATACTGCAGTACAGCCGCGGCGCGCTGTTGCCACTGTCGCCGGTCAGAGGGCACGGCGGGCTGCCACCGGCCACGCTCGTAACGCACCCAGCCGCGGCGGAAGAGGGTGCGCATGGTGTAGGTGATGAAGGAGTTGGCGCTGAAGAGGCGCTCGCCGTCGTCCGTGATGTAGGATAGGTCGGGAAAGAGCTGCGCCACAGGCCGGTCCCAGGCCAGCGTGGCAAAGGCCACAATAGTCGGCGACCGCTCTCCGCGAGCCCGGGCCTGAACGTAGCGGTAGTGGCTAATGTCCCGCAACCGCCGGCGCACGTTGCCGGACGCGATGTCCGTGAAGCGCAGGGCGGTGGCCGGGAAACGAAAGGTGACGTAGTCAGAGAAGGTACCGTCCTCGTTAGGACGGCGCTGGCGCGTGGTAGTGATCATGTTACAGGACGAATTTTCTTTCCCTCTAGCTCTTGCTCTTGCCGTCTCCTGGCTCCAGCTCTAGCTCTTGCGCCACCCACTCCACCAGCTCCTGCGCCTCTTCCGGCGTGTCGGCTTCGGCAAAGATGCGCAGCAACGGTTCTGTACCGGAGAAGCGCAGCAGCAGCCAGTTGTCGTTCTCCAGGAAGAATTTGGCGCCGTCGAGGTGTGAGACGCGGCTCACGGGATAGGGGCCGATGTGCGTGATCGTCTCCGCCTGCACCCGGCGGGGGATGACCACTTTCATCTCCGACGTGGCAGGACGATTGACTTCTACAGTGTAGAGGCGGCCGGTGATGTCGTAAACCTGGCGGCGCAGCTCTGAAATTTTGCGGCCGGTAACCGCCAGCATCTCCACGATCAGCGCCGCGGCGAAGATCCCGTCTTTGCCCAAGATGTGGCCGCGGATGGTGAGGCCGCCACTGCTTTCGCCGCCCAGCAGCGCCTGATGAGCCTGCATGGCTTCCACGATGTGTTTAAAGCCCACACGCGTTTCATAGGCGCGCTCGCCGAAGTGCGCAGCCAGGCGATCCAGCAGGTGTGTAGTAGCCAGGTTGCGCACAACGCCGCCGTGCAGGCCGCGCACCTGGTGCAGGTAGTAATAGAGAAGCAGCAGGACGTCGTTGATGTGGATAAACTCGCCCTGCTCGTCGACAATGGCGATGCGGTCCGCGTCGCCGTCCATGGCCATGCCCAGGTGGTAATCACCGTCCTTGATAGTCGTGATCAGCGTGCCCAGGGCTTTGAGGTCCGGAGC
>CAYSMQ010000478.1:0-3686 GCA_964432035.1 uncultured Ardenticatenaceae bacterium | reverse complement strand
GTTTCTCCCATCAACTCGCGCAGCGTGGCGGCCGCGTCATGCGTATTCCCCTGGCACACCCACAGGCCGAGCTGCTCGAATCCTCCTGTCTCCTGCGTATAGGGCAAAAATTCTACGTACAGGCCGGCCCCCGGCCCATTGTGCACCGTCACGTTGAACGCCGTTTCCTTCCCCAGCATCGGCATAAATCGCAAAATGACGTCGATAGCGTCGCGCCAGGCGTCGGCCACAGCCTGTAGCTCCCCTTCGCTCAACGCGCATAGATACCGTTTACGTGTGTCCTTGAGCGCCAGAATCATGTTGTACGGCCGGCGCATGAAATACGGAACGACCAGAGCCGCCTCTCCATAGTCGCGCACGAGCAACTCCGGCGGATTCTCATTCAGGAGAAACTTCGTAAACGCTTCCCCGCTCCGCTCCTGGAACTGCTTATTCAAGAAGAACCGTTGGGGCATTACGTTACTGTAGGCGATCTGCTGGTGATCGTGACTCAGCGATCCTCCAACCTTCGCTCCATAATTCTTGATGATCGAAACATAGCCCCGCGTTCTGCCTTCCGTGTCTATTTCCGTCTGGGGCATCAGGTCGCCCGTCTCAAATAGTAACTTCGCTTCCAGCGCCGCCAGACGCTTCATGACGGTCAGCCGATCCTCTGCCCCCATATTGTGCCATCCCCGGTCGTGGTAAGAAGACGTCCACTGCAAGAAGTGGAGGCCGTAAGCTGTTAGCCCGGCTGCCGGCCCGGACGCCAGGCCCTGGTGCGCCTCGGTCCGGTACAGCTCGTCTCCCAGATGCTCCGGGTCCAAACCATCCAGAGCGTGAATGATCGGGAAAAGATTCTTGTTGATGAACGTGAAACCCTCGCTCAATTCGGTGACGTCGATCACGCCCGTCGTTTGCCCTGTGCAGATCGGGCAGCTCGCGTCCTCTTTGGGCGTCACCAATGGCGCGTGCTGGTCGTGCGGCCGGTGGGCGCGCGCCGAATTGTAGAGGATGACCGCCCCATCCCGCGGGTCGATCTGGTAGAGGGCGTCCGGCCGAAAGCGAGCCAGATCTTCATCCTCGCGAAAGAACTGAAAGATCTCCTCGACCGAAACCTCATCCAACGACGACGCTTCCATAATCTTCTGCAGCGCGTCGCGTTCCATTTGCTGCCGGCCGTTCTCCTTCCGCTCCATCATCCTATTGTTCATTCTCCATGCCCTTTGCCGCCCACAGCGTCCATAAACCGCTCCGTCATCTCGGCCCACGTGAAGTACGGGATCGTGATCTCGTAAGCCCGTTCGCCCATCCTGCGCCGCAGCCCTTCATCGTCGAGCAGCGTCGCCAGCGCCCTGGCAAATCCTGCTACGTGATCCGCCGGAACGATGATCGCTCCTTCCCCGACCAAAAGATGCTCGCCGTCCCTGTCCAGCGGCGCTTTCTCCACGTTCTCTCCCAGCAGATACTCCCTCACAAACGGGATCAGATCGCTGCCCACCACGGGGACTTTGGTGGCGGCCGCTTCCTGCACCGACATGCCAAACCCTTCCATCACCGACGGCGAGCAGTAGACGTCCGTGATGGCATACAGGTCGGGCAATTCGTCCCACACGTAACCCAGCACAACCACGTCAGATGCCAGACCCAGCTCCTCGATAAGCCCACGCAAGTCCGCCGCCAGCCCATCTTCCACGTCGTCGATGGACACCATCAGCAGCGTCTGCGGCATCTTCTCCTGCACCCGCGCGAAGGCCTCGATCAGCACATCCTTACGCTTCGTCTCGTCCGTGCGGCTGATCTCCGTCACGATCTGGCGCTGCCGGACCTCGTCTGCAGAGTGCGGCACGTGCTCGGCCACAAACGCCCAGATCTCGTGGTCCTCTGCAATCTCCCGCGGGTGGAAGCGCTCGGTCTGCACCGACGGCGGCAAGAAAAGCACCTCTTCGACGCCGTAATCCTCTTCCAGCGACTCGCGGATCAGCGCCGACGTGGCGACCAGAGCGTCCAGGCGTGGCACGATATCTTTTTCCACGGCAATGCGCTCGTCGATGCGCAAATCCTCCCACGTTTCCGGCGGCATATTGCGCTTCTTGATCGCACCCAGCGAATGGGGCACCCAAACGTGCTGCACCGCCTCCTCTTGCATCTCATTGAAGAGCACGCCCACCTTCGCCGCATCCCAATAGTGGCTAATGATCAGATCCACTTGCTCGCCCTCCCCCGCCAGCGCCTCATGCAAAAAGCGAGCCAGCTGCGGCGTGCGCTCGTTCATATCCTCCTTGCGCACGAACTCGGCGACGTCATCCTCCAGGTACAAGATGCGCTGCCGCTCGTCCTTGTAGTCCAGACCCTGCCGCGCGTCGTCGGTAAGCGGGTGCGGATAGCCGCCGCGGTTGGCGATGGTAATCTTGAAGCCTTCGTTTGCCAGCGTCTCCGTGAACTGGTTGACGAACACATTCTGCCCGCCCGTATCTGGCAGGCCGGGAACCACGTCCCACTGGTGGATGCCGTGGTTGGTGATCATCAGAATGTGAGGGCGTTCCGAGGCAAGAAAGGTCTCGTGGTGTTCGCTATTGGCGATTTCGCTCATCAATACTCCTCCTCAACAGGCATGAAAAGAGTTTCGCTTCGACATCACGCCGCGGCTATGGTCGCCTCAGGCGCCTCCCGCGCGAACGATACCTGCCGGCGCAAGAGCTGGGCATTAATGGCCACGATAATCGTGCTCAGCGACATGAACAGGGCGCCCACGGCCGGAGAGAGAATGATGCCCCACGGCGCCAGGATGCCCGCCGCCAGCGGCAGCGCCACCACGTTATAGCCTGTGGCCCATATCAGATTCTCTATCATCTTGCGGTAACTGGCGCGGCTCAGCTCCACGATATTGACCACGTCCAGCGGGTTGCTCTTAACCAGGATAATGCCCGCCGACTCCACGGCCACGTCCGTGCCGCTGCCGATGGCGATGCCCACGTCGGCCCGCGTCAGCGCCGGCGCATCGTTGACGCCGTCGCCGACCATGGCCACCCGCTTGCCCTGCTTCTGCAGCTCGGCGACTTTCTTATCTTTGTCCTCGGGCAGCACCTCGGCAAAGTAGGTGTCGATGCCCAGCTCCTCGGCTACCGCTTTGGCCACTGCTTCGGCGTCTCCGGTGAGCATGGCCACCTCCACGCCCATCTCGTGCAGGCGCTCGATGGCCTCGTAGCTTTCGGGCCGGATAACGTCGGCCAGGGCAAAGGCAGCCACGACGCGCGGCCCCTGTCCGTCCCCCTGGCCCTCGACCAGGTTCACCACACCTTGCCCTTTCTCGCCGGCCTCCGTTTCGAAGCGGGCCATGTTCTCCGGCAACGCCAGCTCCAACATCTCCAACAGGCGCGGGCCGCCCACGTACATCTCGCGGCCGTCGACGCTCGCGCGCACGCCGCGCCCTTTAATAGCCTCGAAGTCGCGGACATCGTCGGCCGGAATACGCAATCCGCGCTCCTCAGCCGACTGCCGAATGCCGCGGGCAATCGTATGCTCCGAATCGCCCTCGATGGCCGCTGCCAGGGCCAGCGCTTCCTCTTCGCCATAAGCCTCGGCGGCGCCGTTAGCCGTTTCAATGCCCACCACGCCGAATTCACCCTTTGTCAGGGTGCCCGTCTTATCAAAGATAATCGTGTCAATCTCCCGCGCCTCTTCCAGCGCCAGCCGGTCGCGCACCA
>CAYSMQ010000477.1:0-3707 GCA_964432035.1 uncultured Ardenticatenaceae bacterium | reverse complement strand
ACCTGACCACGAACGAAGGCATAGGCGCGTTCGCGTTCGCTGGGCCGGATCCATTTGGTCACGATCTCCTGCCGTCCGGGCGGCATTTCGTCGAGAATGGAAAGGTCGAGGTCACCATACATGGAAAGCGCCAGCGTGCGGGGGATGGGCGTGGCGCTCATCACCAGCAGATGCGGATTGTATGACGCGCTTTCAGTTGTCGTGTCCCCGTGCGCATGATCTATAGGACCGGCGCCGTTGCCCTGGACTTGGATGCCTTTGTCTCGTAGGGTAGCGCGTTGGTCAACACCAAAGCGATGCTGTTCGTCGATGACGGCAAGGCCCAACCGTCTAAACTGCACCACGTCCTGGATGAGGGCGTGTGTGCCAATGACGACGTCAATGCTGCCGTCGGCAAGGCCGGCGTAGAGTTCTTCGCGCTCCGCGGCGCCGGTGCTACCTGTGAGCAGTCGCACGCGCACATCAAGGTCCCGCAACATGCCGCGCAGGCTCTGATAGTGTTGTTCGGCGAGAATTTCGGTGGGCGCCATGAGCGCCGCTTGCGTGTCGCTGGCAACGGCGATAACCATTGCTGCCGCGGCAATGACCGTCTTGCCGGCTCCCACGTCGCCTTGTAGCAGGCGGTTCATAGGTAGTTCGCGGGCAAGGTCGTCGCGAATCTCGCCGATGACGCGCTCCTGCGCGCCTGTTAGCTGAAAGGGCAAGGCGTCGACGAAGCGCTTAAGGCTGTCATTACCCTGGCGCAGGGGCATGGCGGGGTCCGCCTGCCAGTCGCGGCGCTGGCCCAGCATGCCTAGTTGCAGTAAGAAGAGTTCATCGAACGCCAGACGACGGTGGGCGCGGTGCAGGGCCTCTCGACTTTCGGGGAAGTGAACGTTGAAAAGGGCCTGGGGCAGTGTTGGCAGTTCCTGGCGCTCGCGCACCGAATCGGGCAGCGGATCGGGGACGCGCGCAGCCCAATTGTCCACCACGTCCTTCATGATCTGGCGCATCTTGTTGGCCGTGAGGCCTTTCGTCAGTGGATAGACGGGCACAATGCGACCCGTACGCAGTAACTCTTCAGAAAGTGGCTCCCATTCTGGAGACGTGAACACCTTGCGTCCCAGATACTGCTCCACTTTGCCGCTGATCACAATTTGCGCTCCCGCAGGAAGCTGGCGGGCAAGCCAGGGCTGATTGAACCAGGTCGCCTGTATCTTGCCCGTGCCGTCGCTAATAATCGATTGCACGAGCGGCTGGTTGTTGCGCGTGCGGCGGGCGCGCGTCTCCCAGACGGTACCGATGACGGTCACTTGCTCGCCGTACTCCAGGCGATTGATAGGCTTGAGCAAACTGTAGTCGTCGTAGCGACGCGGGTAAATATAAAGCAAGTCCCAAATTGTTTCTGCGCCCAGGTTTCCCAGACGACGGCTGATGGCGGGACCAACGCCGGAGATAGTGGTCACAGGCTGGCGCAGGCCCTCGGGGTCTGGGGGTAGCTCCTCTAGCGTTGCGGTGGCGGATGGCAGTTCGATTGAAGGTGGGGGCTCTGCCTGCTGGGGCGTCGTAGCGGGCGGCGCTTCTTTTGGGGTCTTGGCTGCCGGCGTGCGCGGAAGATGAGCGACACGCTCCTTGCGACGTTGCAAGCGCTCTTGCAGGTTGTCCAGCAGTTGCGAGCGGGCCTCAACGCCGGGCAACCGTCCGTATTCCTGGAGTGAGTCGGCGATCTGCTCGACGAGCGCTTCATCCAACTCGTCGACGGCGTCTTCGCGCGCCCTGCCGACCCAAAACGTCGCGAACTGGCGTATGCCGCCAACAACGGCAGTATTTTTGTAGCCCTGTTGCGCTTCAAGCTTCAGAACGCGTTCTAACTGGGTGAATGCTTTTACCATAGATGATTATCGCGGTTACCGTTCGTCGTTGGACGCTAGTTTCTTTGTAAATCAAAAAAAGCGCACACAAAGAACGGGAAATAGGGTTTATATGTTGCGGATTATACCAGAGATGGGCGTTTCGTTCAGTCGCCTAAGCCACGACGCAAGCAAACCCCAGTGCGCCCGGTCCTACGTGGGCGCCAATCGTCGGCGTCACTTCCACGGCGACGGGATCATAGTTTGTGGGGATGAGGCCAGCTGCCTGACCGCGCAAGCGTTCGGCTCCTTCCGGGTTGGCGGTATGAAGTAGGGCCAGCTCGCGAAGCGGTCCGAGGTCGCCAACGTGGTCTATGAGATGGTTTAGCGCGCGACTCTGGGTACGTACTCTTTCCAGGGAGTGTACCTGGCCCTCGTGCACATGCACCAGCGGTTTGATGCGCAACAGCGTGCCCAGACCGAACTCGGGCCAGCTGACGCGCCCACTACGTCGCAAATATTCGAGCGTGTCGAGTGCGGCGAAGACGTGTACGCGGTTGACGGTATCTTGCAAGGTGGCGACAATTTCGTCCATTGTGGCGCCGGTCTGGGCAGCGCGCGCGGCGGTCAGCGCCAGAAAGCCCAGGCCCATTGAGATCTGCTGCGAGTCGAACACTGTGACGTTAATGTCCGCCGCTGCCTCAGCGCCGAGCCTGGCGGCGTTAAGGACGCCGCTGAGCGCCGAAGCCAGATGAATCGAAAGGACGGCGCCGGCGCCTTCACCGGCAAGTTTTTCGTAAGCGGCGGCGAATTCGCCGACCGGCGGGGCGGCGGTCGTAGGTGCGCTCTGGTATCGTGGCAGGCGTTCGTAGAATTCTGCACGCGTTAGGTCCACCCCATCGAGGAAACTCTCCTGACCTACATTGATGTAAGTGGGCAATACGGTGATTTCGTGATCTGCTGCCAAATCGGGCGGGAGATCACAGGTGCTGTCGGTTACGATGCGAATGGTCATGGCATGTTGGTGATGGCGGTTATTCTGCGCCAAGAATGTACATATAGTAAGGTTGACCGCCTGGTAACAATTCTACTTCGACATGCGGGTAGAGCACCTTGATGTGAGCAACGAGTTCTTCGGCCTCCTCGTGATCAACGTCGCTGCCGTAGTAGACGCTGACCAGTTCGCGGTCCTGCACAGCCATGGTCTCTAACGTGTTTTGCAGCACGTCGTCGAGAACGTCCCCGGCTGTACAGAGATGGCCATCGACCAGTCCGATTATTTCACCCTCTTTGACGTCGACGCCATCCATGGTGACGGAGCGAGATGCGATGGTGATTTCTCCACTGGCGACCAGTTTGCCGGCTTCGCGCATCGCCATGCTAATCTCTTCCAGATCGCTATGAGGATTGAGGGCCAGCATGGCGCTGATGCCCTGGGGCACCGTCCGCGTGGGCACGACGGTGACTTCTTTCTTTGTCAGCTCGCAGGCAGCCTCGGCCGCGAGGATAATGTTCTTATTGTTGGGTAGCACTAGCAGCCGCTGCATGGGCGCCTCCTCGATAGCACGATAGATTTCTTCTGTGCTGGGGTTGTGCCCTTGCCCGCCGTTGACGATGGCGGCAGCGCCCAAACTGCGGAAAATGTCGCCCAGACCAGGGCCGGCGGCAACGGCAACGACGCCCAGGTGGTGCGGGTGCGACTCGCCGGCTGACTGTGGCGGCCGAGCAATGAGGGCCTCCATCTGCTCTTGCATGTTCTCGACCACGACGTCTGAGATGTGCCCGATCTCTGTAGCGAAGGAGAGTGGCCGGCCCGGATCACGTACGTGGACGTGCACCTTGATGGCGCGTTCGTCGCCGACGACGAGGGTTGAGTCA
>CAYSMQ010000476.1:1819-3729 GCA_964432035.1 uncultured Ardenticatenaceae bacterium | reverse complement strand
CCTGTCATACCCATTTCGTGACATTCATCAATTCCGACAAAATAAAGGGAGCGGTACACTTTTGATCGGAGGTTGGTGCAAGCCTTGATGTCACCGTGCCTGTTTGGCTCAGGCCGGGGAAGGAGGTAGATGGTGGCGCGTGAGATTGCGGGGAAGCGTGAAGAGATGAGTGAGGCAGTGATTGAAGTCAGGAACTTCTGTAAGCGCTACGGCGACTTTGTGGCGGTGGAGGATGTAAGTTTCGAGGTGCGGCGGGGGGAGATTTTTGGGCTGCTAGGGCCCAATGGGGCGGGGAAGACGAGTACGCTGGAATGCCTTGAAGGGTTACGAACGCCCAGCAGCGGGACCCTGCGGGTGGGCGGCGTGGATCCTACTGCTGCGCCGCGCGAGCTGCGCAATCTGATCGGCGTGCAGCTGCAGTCGGGCGGACTTCCGCCGAGTATTACGGCGGATGAGGCCATGAAACTGTTCTGCGCCTATCATGGGGTGGCGCCGCGCTTTGATTTGTTGGAGCGGCTGGGTCTAGGTGAAAAGCGCAAGGTTGAGTTTCAGGAGCTGTCGACGGGCATGCAGCGGCGGCTGGCACTGGCGCTGGCGGTGGCGCACGATCCGCCGGTGCTGTTTCTTGACGAACCGACTGCCGGGCTGGACGTGGCTTCGCGAGTGGAGTTGCACGAACTGATGCGCGAGCATAAGGACAGAGGGACGACGATCATGCTGGCGACGCACGATATGGCGGAAGCGGAGGCGCTGTCGGACCGCGTGGCTATCTTGCTGCGCGGTCGCCTGGTGGCGCTGGACACGCCGATGGCGCTGACGGCTACCGGGGCGGGCTTGACCAAGGTGTCGGTTCATACGCGGCAGGGCTCTTTGCTGGAAAACGGGCGCCCAATTCCGGCGGTGGAACAATCGATGGTCAAGGAGCAGTACGTTATTTACTTCAGCACAGATATCGGGCCCACGGTCGCCGCCATTATCAACTATGTGGAGCACGAGGGGGATACATTGTTGGATTTGCGGGTGGAGCGACCGTCGCTGGAAGATCGCTTCCTGGAATTGACAGATGGAGACGGCCAATGAGCGCATTTATCAGTCACTTTGCGTTTGAGTTTCGCACGGGAGTTCGCAACAAGAACCTGCTTTTGATGAACTATCTGTTCCCGCTGGGACTCTATCTGATGATGAGCCTGATCATGCCGGGCATTAATCCGCTGTTTCAAGATACGATCATTCCGGCGATGGTGACGTTTGGCATTCTGGCGGCGACGTTGCTGGGCTTGCCGGATCCGCTGGTTACGGCGCGTGAGGCGGGGATCTTCCGGAGCTACAAGATTAACGGCGTGCCGGCGTTTTCTATTCTCTTCATCCCGGCGCTCTCTACGGTAATGCACATCGGCGTCGTGGCGGCAATTATTACGGTGACGGCGCCGTTGTTCTTTGACGCTCCCCCGCCACAGAACTATGCGGGATTTGCCACCGGCGTGTTGGGTCTGGCGGTGGCCTGCGCGGGATTGAGCGTGCTCATCGCCGTCATCGCGCCAAACACGCGCTTGACGGTGCTCTATTCGCAGGCCATCTTCCTGCCCTCGATGATCATCGGCGGCATCATGATCCCCTTTAGCATGTTGCCCACGGTCGCAGCGAAGGTGGGCCTGCTGCTGCCCGCCACGCACGGCATGAACGCTTTGAACGGATTGGCGATGGGGGCTACGGCCGACTTCAGCGCGTGGGGCTCGATCCTGACTCTTTTTGCGGGCGGGATCGTTGCCTTTTTGCTGGCCTGGTATCTGTTCCGTTGGGACAGTCAGAGCGCGGAGCGGCGCGGGCATCCGCTCCTGGCGTTGTTGGCCTTGGCGCCGTATGCTGTGTGGTTGGTGATTGGGTAGTGGGGGTTGGAGATTGGAGATTAG
>CAYSMQ010000476.1:0-1719 GCA_964432035.1 uncultured Ardenticatenaceae bacterium | reverse complement strand
TTTTGACGTGGACGTGGTGGTGCGCGAGGATGGCTCGTTGCAGGTGACGGAGACGATTGCCTTTGAGTTTGCCGGCGAGCCTTTCACGTTCGTCTTCCGGGAGCTGGAGACGGATCTGACGGACGGCATTCGCAATATTCGCGCGTTCGTGGACGGGCGCACGCTGCCGGAGGGCGAGGAGTCGGGACAGGTAGAGATTAGCGGCGAGGATCCTATTCGTGTGGAGTGGCATCTGGAACCGTTCAGTAACCAGGTGCGGACGTTTACGCTTGAATACGAGATGCTGGGCGTCGTGCGCCAGGAAGAAGACGCCGATTTGCTCGTCTACCAGCCGCTGCCGGATGAGTATGAGTACAGCATCGACAGCAGTACGGTGGTCTTCGAGTATCCGGCGAGCGCGGAAATCAGGGGCGACGTGGAGGTGACAACGGACAACGGGCAGTGGCAGCGGAGCGGCAACGAGGTCATCATGACGGCGCAGGAACTGGAGCCGGAAGAGACGATCGTCGTGGAGATACCGTTTGCGCCGGGCAGCCTGATTGCGGAGCCGCCGGCCTGGCAGCGGGCGCGGATTGAACAGCGGGAGGCGGCGCCGCTGTGGATTGCCATAGCAGCGGGCGTCTTTGCACTGGGTGTGGCGGTGTTGGTGGTTTTTTACCGCCCTTACCGGCGCGCGAAGCCAAAGGTGGCGCGCACTGTTCTGGAGCCGCCTTCGGACATGGCGCCGGCTCTAGCAGGGGCCATTCGCGACGGCACGACGGACGCGAGCTGGGATCACACGCTGGGTACGCTTTTTGATCTGGCGGACAGGGGTGTGCTGCGTATCGAGGAAGTGGCGGAGAAGAAATGGTACCGCAAACGGGACTTTGTTATAGAGCAGTTGTCAGAGCCGGTCGATCCACGACCGCACGAGCAGGGGCTCTTGCAGGCCCTCTTTGAAACAGAGGAGGGCTTAGCCGAGGAAGTGCGCCTGTCGGAGCTGAGCAAGCGTCTTTCGTCGAAGCAGTGGAAACGATACGAGGAACCGCTAAAGCAAGCGTTGAAAGCCGCCGGTTTCGTCGATAGTCAACGAAAATCGGCGCGCAGCCGGTTTAACATTGTGGGCGTTGTGCTTATCCTATTCGGCTTTGCCATCTTCATGTTTGCCGCAATTTCTGAGACTTTTCTGGCATTTATTCCGGCAGGGGCCGTCTTTCTGCTGGGCATCGTGAGCGTCATACTGGGCAGCATGATTTCACCGCTGACCGATTTGGGCGCGACGACGGGGGCGGAGTGGCAGCGGTTTGCCGATTACCTGAAAGAAGTGAGCAAAGGGAAAGCGGCCGTCTCAGGCCCCGATATGTTTAGCCGCTTTTTGCCATACGCGGCTGCTTTTGGCATGTTACAGCCGTGGGCAAAGTGGTTCGAGGAGGAGGGCTGGACGGAGCTACCGCCTTACTTCCAGCCGCTGGCGGGCGCGGGCGAAGGCGGGGCTGCGGCCTTTGTGGCAATGGCGGCTGCCAGTAGCTCGGCAGGCGGCAGCGCGGCGGGCGCCGCGGGGGCCGGGGCCGGCGCGGCAGGTGGTGGGGGGAGTGGGGCAGGGTAGGGGCGTGGGGATTGGATGACTGGAGATTAGAGATTGGGGATTGGAGATTGCCGGCTGCGGTTGTGTGGTTGAAAGCTCAGCTATCTGGTCCGTGGATGATGCGCACGTTGTGCCAGTGGGGAACTTTGACGAAG
>CAYSMQ010000475.1:0-3741 GCA_964432035.1 uncultured Ardenticatenaceae bacterium | reverse complement strand
CCACATCGGGAACGATCAAATAGGGGGTGACGGTGTGATAGCCGTCAGGAATCGGATTAACTGCCATCGTTTTTTGCCTCCTGTAAGACTTGTTGAAGCTCTTCGGTAAGTACTTGGGACGCCTCGGGTCGGCCGTGAAACTGGGCCGGCGTATTTTGCAGGAGTGCAATCTGCCACCGTCCGTGCTGCCGTACTGCGACCAGGTTCTGAATCGTGTTCACGTCCGGATTAATGTCTGACGTTCCACGCACGGGCATACCGGCGACGGCGTGCAGCAATGCGCTGGCCGACGTCAATTGTCGCGCGTCGCGTACAAGACCAACGTACGGGGCAGTCTCGTGCTCGGCGAATATTTGGCCGATGGTCGTTTCAATCTCCTGAGGCCCGTGCATGAGGCTGCCATCGAAGCCGACCAGCAATCCGTCTTCGACGAAAAGGGCAGCCATGGCCCCTGCATCCCGCTCGTTCCAACTATCCAGGAAGCGGCGGTAAAGTGAAGAAACGATCGCCGCGACATCTGTTTCAGGGCTAACTGCACCTTCAGAATTCATAGGACATTGCTTCCTCGTTATGGGATTATGAGCGTGTGCACGGCGGATGGTGTCGCGGATAAGTAGGCGACCCAGCGTGACTCAGTATACAGCAAAACTGACCTTTGCGAAACATATGTTCTATAAAAAAGTGGTGAAAATCGCGCCGCACCCGAGGTCAAATTAGCGCACGACGTAGAAACCGAGGATTTCCCCGATGCTGTGGAAGACCTCGGTGTAAAAGCTGCCGCCAAGCTGGCGGAAGAGTTCAAACGGGTAGTCTGGCGACCCGATGAACGGGCGCAGCGTCCAGGCCATCTGGCTGCCGACGAAGGCATAGACGAACATCCAGATGAAGAGGATCCACTTGCGCGTCGAGGTGCCTTCTTCCTCGTCGGCGGAGACCACTTTCATGCCTTGATAGAGGAAGACCACGCCCATGAATCCGGAAATGCCAAAGATGCCCACGTTTAGCAGCTTGAAGAACTGGTATTCGCTTGTCGTCAGCAGAAAAAAGAGGGTGATCGGCGCCAGACTGAGCAAGAGCACCGAGGTGACGGTGATTGCCGTCAGAATGAGCGTCAGATTCTGTCCAAGGCTCTGGTTGGAGCCGAACAGCAAGTTGAAGAAGTAGAGGCTTGGCGCGCAGATGAAGAGCGTCGCCAGAAAAAGCACCGGCAGCTTGGCCCCCGAACTCAACGTCTGCCACAGAGTCGCCGTCGACCCCATCACGGCGCCGTAAACGGCCAGAAAAACCGTGCTAGAGATGACCATGGCCTCCATCTTACTCTTGAGATTGACTCCTTCGCGGATTTCCTCGAAGAAAGCGTACCGCGTGCGCAGAATGGTTTCCACGATGGCGAAGTCTTCGGCCCGGGGCGTGCGCATCCTGCCCTTTAAACCCGTCGTTACGTCAGCCATGAGATTTCCTCCCTACCAGCTACTGATTGTTGGAAAGGCGATAAAAATAATCGTAATCAGCCAGAAAAAGGCCCATCCTAGCAGCGCCAATCGCCAGCGCCGGAATTGCAGAAAGGGGACGACGAGCACGATGACGGCGACGATCCAGAAGGCGGGGCGCGCCAGAAGCAGGGACCAGTCGATACTGGTGCCGTCCGGCGCAAAGGCCACCCAGCGCAGGATGAGGGCCAGTACGATGGGGAGAGCGGTGACCATGAGCGCTTCGAGAGTATCGTTTCCCTGGTGCACTTCTTGCAGCTTTGCGCCCGCCTCCTCCATACCAAACTCTTCGGCCGCCTTGAGTAAGGCGACCTGCTCATCCTCGCCTCTGGCAACCGCATCGGCGACGGCGTCTTCCAGATGCGTGCGGATTTCCGCTAGGACTTCGTACTCTGTCTCTTTGTTTAGCCGCAGCTGCTTCTGCAACTGCTTCATGACTTGATCGATGGTTACTTCGTCCATAGGCCATTCGCCTGAAGGAACGCCTGTAACTTCTCCAGGAAGACGTTCCACTCCTCCGCCTGTTCTCCCAACATTTCCCGGCCCAGAGGCGTGAGCGAATAGTACTTGCGCCGCCGCCCGTCCACGACCTTCCAGTCGCTGGATAGCCAGCCACTATGCTGCATGCGGTGTAGGGTAGGATAGAGCAGACCCTCTTTCATTTCGAAGTAGCCGTTGCTGTGCTCTGCCAACGCCTGCGCCATTTCATAACCGTACATGGGACGCTCCGCCAATAGCGTCAGAATGAGAACTTCGGTGCTGCCCTTTCGAATTTGATCGCGCAGAGACATCGTTACTGGACGCCTAAGTTTATTAGGTATGAACACTATAAAACAGTTTGCAGGGTATGTCAAGCACGAGAGCGTGTTTGAGACATCCGATTTCGCGACTGGTTCCGAGGCCCGGTAGAAGCCTCTCGAAGAAATCGGGTGTTTTGGTTAGGTTGTAGTAAGACCCACAAGGCGACACCGACCCACAGAAGCACGCCGGCGTAGGAAAGGATGAGCGCCCTTTGGAAAGCGGCGCTGTATGAGCCATCCGGCGCAAACGGCGTTGCCAGAGAGAAGACGACGAGGGGCGCGAAGGCAGCTAAGAAGGGCAGGACCAGTGCAGGCGCGGGCCTCTCCATTTTGCGCCGGGCAGCACGGGCCAACAGGAGAGCCGCAAACAGCGATACTGCCAGGCCCAGACCAAGCGCCAGCCCGGCAATGACCGTCGCCACGCCCCCATCGGTTCCCTGCGTGTTTAGCCCAAATCTGCCGCCGAAGGTTGCCACGATCCCCGTGAGCAGCAATATTTGGTGTCGTCGTTCCTGGTCTCCCAGGGCCAAGACCAGGCGCTTAAGCTGATGGAGCAGGAGAAGGGCCAGCGTCAGCGCGATCAGGGCCAGCGTGATCGGAACGAAATCGTTGACTAGCTCTTGCCACGTTGGCGCTTGCCGCGGGTATATTTCGGGCCAGCGGTAAGGTAGATAGCTCCGGCCGAGGGCGAAGGCAATGCCGCTAATCAGGTGAAAGCCGGCAGCCAGCAACACACCGCGGCGAATGGTGCCTGCCGATACTATGGCGCCCGAGACCAACGCCGCCAAAAGCCATACGCCGGCAAAGATCCAGGTTCCGCCGAGGACCAGTTCGAAGACAAATAGGCGCCCCATAAGCACGAAAAGCGGGAAGCTGGCTAAAAGACCGTACAGCGGTCGACGTTGAAAAATATACACGCCGAGCACGATCATTAACGGTAACAGCACCAGGCCAAAGTCAAATTGAACGGTGGCAAATAAGGAACCAAGGGCAAAGCTCGACGTAAAATAGGCATATAATAGCGCGTAGCCGGCCCAACTGGCGCTCCAAAGCGGCCAACGCCTGCGCCAGGCAATCACCATCACACCTACCAGGGCTCCGATCATTGCGAATATAAACCAGCGCGCACCCCGAACGATTCCAATTTCGCCGAGCACGTTCATCAGCCCATACATCACGTGCGGCGCTACCGCCAACAGAATCGTCATTCGCATCGAGCTTGCCGGTTTGCCGTTCTTGTTCCGCTTCACCGCCTCTTCAAGTCCGATCACGCACCCTCCTGCCTGTCCACTCCGACCCACGAATAAGTCGCCCGACGACATATTTCTCCTAGACAGCATACAACATTTGGCGCTCTCTTAGCAAGCATTTGCCACCTGTCACTTGCAAACTTGGCCGAAGCGAGTACGCTATTAGGCATCCAGGAGACCTTCCATGACAGTCTCTCTCGA
>CAYSMQ010000474.1:0-3754 GCA_964432035.1 uncultured Ardenticatenaceae bacterium | reverse complement strand
GTCGCTACCAGTTTGACGCGCCCTTCATACTGCGCCAGTTTGCGCGCCAGATCGACCATTTCTCCGGCCGCCCTACATAGCGCCAGACAGCTTTGGGCGGTTGATTAATTACCGTACTCTTTTCGACTTCAATCATGATCCCTCTCCTAAAGGCTTCGGATTCCGCCGCTTCTCATCTCTATTGGCTGCTTTTACTTGGCAATTCACTCTGGACAAGTGATGGTTTCAGTATAGAGGCCAATCGTTCATTTACCGTTCATTGGGCGATTCCGCTAGAATGGAGTTCAGAAGTGATCGGATCGCTTACCAGGGTGCTTCCTGACAGCAGAAAAAACCATTTCGCACAATCGGGGTGCGCCGGCTAAGGCGGTGGCCCGGCAGGGGGCGATGTCAGCCGTGTGCACACAGAGGGAGGACGGGTGCTTGAGATAAGGTGTTTGAGCCGGCCGCGGGTAAGGCTTGATGGTGAGGTGATTGGGGACTTCATTTCAAACAAAGCCTTAGCGCTGCTGTTATATCTTGCGCTCGCCAAGGGCCCGCAGTCACGAGGAGATCTGGCAGCTTTGTTCTGGGGGGAATTGCCGGGAAAACGGGCGAGGGGTAATCTGCGGGTAGCCTTGCACAACCTCAATGAAAAGGTGCCCAATCATCTACAGGTAACGCGCAAAGAAGTCTCCTTCGATCAAAATACGCCACATTGGATTGACGTGCACGAATTCGTCCGCGCTTCTGACGATGAGAACGATCTTCGGACGCTCGCGCGGGCGGTGACTCTCTACGAAGAGGATTTTCTAAGCGGGCTCCACGTTCGCGGCGCACCCGACATCGAAGCGTGGTTTCGGGAGCAGCAGGAGAGCTTACGCCTGCATCTCGTGGCCATGCTAGATCGGCTGGCGGAAATGTATGAAACACAACGGCAATGGCATAAAGCAACCGCTGTGGCGCGGCGGTTGCTGGCAATTGAGCCCTGGCGAGAGGCAAGTCACAAGCAGTTGATTAGGCTGTTGGCGCGACAGGGCGAGTATGACGCTGCCCTGGCTCAATATGAGGAGTGTCGCGCTCTGCTTGCGCAAGAACTGGGCGTAACGCCCACGCCGGCCACAGAGAGACTGTACGAACGCATCCGGCAACTGCGAGACCGACAAAGGCACAATCTGCCGCCGGCGTCGACCCCTTTAGTGGATCGGGAAGAAGAACGGGCCGCACTCCTGCAGCGTCTAGATGAACCGGCATGTAGATTGCTGACTATCGTCGGTCTCGGGGGCATTGGCAAGAGTCGCCTTGCTTTGGCGGTGGCTCAGGCCGCCGTTCACGACTTTCTCGATGGCGTCTTCTACGTGCCGTTGGCGCCGTTAACATCCGCACAGGATCTGGCAACCACCATCGCCGACACAGTTCAGGCGCCACCCAGTAACAGGTCGGCAAAGGATGAATTGTTGGACTTTCTTGAGGACAAAGAAGTCCTGCTATTACTGGACAATTACGAACATCTGCTTCCGGACGTTTCTTTAGTCAAGCTCATTCTGAACCGGTGCCTAAACGTGAAAATGCTCGTCACATCCCGCGCGAGGCTCCAATTACGGTCCGAATGGCTCTACGATCTGACGGGAATGGCAGTGGACGGCGATAGTGACGGGGCGCCGGCTCCTGCAGCGGAACTGTTTCTTTACCACGCAAGGCGCGTACAAAGCAATCTCGAGATTACTAAGCCGGTACTGGCAGCGATTACAGAGGTGTGTGAAGCCGTGGAGGGTCTGCCGCTGGCGATCGAGCTGGCGGCTGCCGGCGTCCGCCAGCAATCCACGGAGGAAATTGCGAAATATGTGCGTCGTGCCGTGCCGGACTTGTCGACAAATGAGCGGGACGTTCCGCAGCGCCATCGCAGTATCGCCGCAGCTTTTGATCATTCCTGGAATTTGTTGCGGCGGGAGGAAAGGCGTGTACTAGCTTCTCTGGCGCTCTTTCGCAGTGGTTTCTCCTTTGAGGCGGCAACACAAGTTGCGAAGGCGAATAATGCGGTGCTGGCCTCCCTTGTAGAAAAATGTCTTTTACACGCGGACACCGCTGATCGTTATAGTATGCACGAGTTGTTGCGTCAATATGCGGTACAGAAGGCGGCGTCCGTCGAATTGGATCTTGACGACGTGGCCACCAGGCATATGCGCTATTATGCGGGGCTGCTGGCGAGTGAGCCACCAGGCACGCCTGCGGCGCGTCAGAAGACCGCAGAAAATTTGGATAACATCCGTCTGGCGTGGGACACAGCCGTACAACGAGCGTCCCACGCCGATCTCGTGCCGATGCTGCTGCCCGTCGTGATATTTTACTATGGGAGGCGACGCTGGCATGAGGAGGCTCAGCGGCGGCTCGCGGCCGCCGTCGACGCCATTCGTGTGCGCGACGATGTCGCGCGACCAGAGGTGCAGCGCGTTTTGGGACGACTGACGGCGTCGCTTGGATGGTTTACAGATGATCCCGAGATGTTCTTCCAGTTGACCGACGAAGGGGTAAAATTGCTTAGACCGCTGGGACCGGGGTTTCACCTGGCATGGGCCCTCAGCTTTCGCGGCGACGCCTCCTATGCCATTGGTCGGCCCGAGGCGGCGCTCGCAGACCTGAAGGAGTCGCGCACCTTATTCGAGGAGATGGGAGAGCTCCTCGGACTGAGCGCTCCGCTGAATTCACTGACCCAGGTCTATGGCTTCCTTGGTGATTATGAGGCGGCGGAAAGTTATGGGGAGGAATGCATAGCAGTTTCGGATCAGATTGGACTGCAGAAAATGTCCAGAATCGTGCGCAGCCACTTGAGCAACGCCATGCGTGCAACTGGCGATTATGAGCGAGCCGAATCACTGGCTAGAGAAGCGCTCGCTATCGCCGACGAAATCGGGAGCACCGAACACCGAATCATCTCCCTCATACGGCTGGCCGAGGTCGAGTTCGACAGCGGACGCTATGAAAGCGCTGAAGAACGACTGGCGACCCTGCTCAATATGCCTGAGCTGGCAACGGAACAACCGCTTTACCAGGTTCACGCTCTGACCGTCTTTGCCAGGCTCTGCCAGACTCTGGGACGTATTGATAAGGCGCAAAAACATCTGCAGCGGGCGCTCGGAGAAGCGCTAGAGATGCGCGCCATTGAAATTCTGCCGCGCGTACTGATGGCAGTAGCAATTACACTTGAGGATGACGCGCCGGCACTCGTCGCCGAACTCCTTTTAGCGTTATCCGACCACCGGTATAGCGACGCGGAAATTAAGGCAGAGGCGACGGAGCGACTACAGCATCTGGCAGCGCGACTCGATAAGGCGGTTCTTACTGCAGCGCGTCGCCAGGCGCGAGATGCGGATTTGTGGAAGCTAGCCGAAGGGTTGGAGTTGCGCGAACAGACCAGGACTTAGCTAACGCCCCGCTCGCGCAAGCCGTAGACGTCGGTACCTAGCGGCCGGACATAGCGCGGGTCCGTAAAACCCACGGTCAGCGCCGGCACCAGCGTGACAGCTTCGCGTTCCAGGGCCAGTGCGATGGCCTCACGCAATCGTACGGTGAAGGGCTTGTCAAACATTGATCCGGAATTACTCGCCGCCTTTTCTTATCCAAACTCCTCTAGCAGCGCCTCGACCGTCGTCCATAGATTCAGCCCCGCGCCACGTTCTCGTGCCGCCGCCCGCTCTTCCTCCGTGAGACGAGTCGTGATAACCTCCAGCTCGCGACCGGCCACGTCGCGAAGCCAGACGGAATTCTGCGCAAACGG
>CAYSMQ010000473.1:0-3768 GCA_964432035.1 uncultured Ardenticatenaceae bacterium | reverse complement strand
GAATGTCACGCCAGTAGATGATCTGGTACTGAGTGCTGTTGTTCTGTCTGCGCCGTCGCGTCATGGCGTTGTTTTATTCGTTTGGGGCGATTTGTGCCACTTCTTTAGCCGGTAACACCAGTCGCACGCGCGTAAAATGTCCCGGCGCGCTTTCCAGCTCCAGCGTGCCGCCAATGACGGCCATCATCGTACTGTGTAATGAGAGTCCATACCCTTGAGCCGGGTCTGCAAACTGTTCTTCTAATCCCACGCCGTTGTCTTCAATTTCCAGCACCAGATCCTCCTCGTCGCGCCGCGCCCGAATTTGCACATGCAGCCGGCCCCGGCCCTCTCCACGACCATGACGCGCAGCATTGCGTAACGCCTCACGCGCTGCGTAGAAGAGCACTTCGCCCACCGGCGGCGCCAAATTACGACACGTCTCCACGAGCGCCGGCGGTATGTCCCAACTCGCCTCGTCAAAACTATCGGCGAATTCGTTAGCCAGCGCGCGCCGCAAGGCGCCCAGCGCGCCGAGGCGGGTCACGTCGGGTGTGACGGCCGGGGGAATGTCGCGCAAGAGGTCAGAAATCTGGCGATGGACGTCTGTCAGCAGCGTCCGCGCGTCTACGCCCGTTTCGTGATCGCTCTGTTTTTCGCCGTCGGCCACAAGCGCCACGGCCGGCTGCAAGGCCAGCAACGCCGCGTGCACCTGAGGCAAGACGTCGTCATGCAAGATGCGCCGCGTGCGGCGATCGACCACCTGGCTTTCGACCAGCCGTCGCCGTTGCAAGGCTAACAGACGGCGCGCCATTTCCGCACTGGCGCGCGTATCCAGCAAGCGCTCACAACTGGCCCGCGCAATCTCCATCTCTTCCTGCGTGTATACGCCGCCGTCCTCTTTCTCGCCCAGAAGCAACACGCCTGCCAGGCCGCGCGCGTTCCATAGGGGCACGGCCCACACGGCCCCGCCTGACGTCTGCGGCTCCACGGGCGCGTAGCTGATACGCGGTGTATCAAAGTCAACTGCCAGCTCGTGGAGTGATGGCGGCGCCACGCCGGATCGCCGGGGATACGTTAGCGGACCGCCGGCAAGCGGCGCCAGCGGTCCCGTAGGCACCAGAAAAGCCAGGCGCGCGCCGAGCACGTCACCGCACAGCGCGTCAAAGGGCTGCGTGGGATCAACGGCCGACGCTGTAGCCGCCGTTTCCTGTGGATCGAGTAGATGCTCGTACAGGTGCTGGCTTCGTACAAAGGGGCGCAAATGCTCGATATATCGCTCGCGCTCTGTATAGGCGCGCCAGCTCAAAAAGGCAAAGAAGGCGGTCATGAACAGAGCCGACACGAGCACGCCATATACCGGTCGTTGCCCTATAGAGAGGATGCCGCCCACGAGCAGGCCATAGCCCGCTGCCAGCAAGACGATCAGGCGCCACTGGCGGCGCAAGCCACTGCGCGGCAGCGTTTTGCCGGTGAAAATCTCGTAAGAAACGATGGCCTGGCCCAAGGCCAAAACGGCAGCGCCGATCAGGCCGCTGACCAGTAGATCGAGGCGCGCTACCGTCACACGTACCTCGTCGGTAACAATATAAGCGCCGTCCTGTCGCACGCTAAACAGCACCCAAAGCAGTGCATAGATCACAACGATGCTGACGACGGTCAGTAGAAGCGACGTTGCCATCAACCAGCTGCGCGCCCGCCTTCGCGCGACATCGCCCATGGCCCGCGCCGTCGGCCCCGGACGCCACAGGGCATCGAGCGCCAGGCCAAAACAGAACAACAGGTACAGCGCATAGCCCGCAACCAGCAACGGCGTGCCGCCCAGCCGTTGCAGGACCAACCTGAGTGGCAACAAGGAAAGCCGGGGCGCCAACGGGTTAGCGTAGACGATAACGGCAAGTAGACCGCCTAGCGCCAGGGTCAGAACGGCGGCAAGCCACAATCGTTGGCGGCGGCGAAGATCGCTGCTGCGGTCGTCCCAGAAGCCTGTATACCAAAGGATAACGACGTACCAGGCAAGCGGAAGGGCCACGACGGGGATCAGACCTAGATACCACCAGAAGCGCAAGCTGCGACTTAGGTGCGAGAGATCCAGTCCGAGAATGGCGGAGTGGCTGATGAAAAATGCCCCGCCCAGCAACATGCTAAATCCCGCCAGCCAGATGCCCCACCGGGGCCGGTCTGCATTGAGCAAGACGGTGGCCCCTAGCCAGAGCAGGATGATGGCATTAAACAGCGACACGCCCATAGCCATCCAGTCAAGCGCCAGATGCTGGCTCAACGGTCGCCCTCCACTCTCTGAACCGTAATCGCCGGACCCCTACTCCACAATCTCCACATCCCGCACTTCCCCATTCTCGTCCCACTCGATCAACCGGCCGGCATTGACAATGATGGCCACGCGGGTGCGCGCGATCTTTTCATCAGTCGCCGTCTCATTCAGACCCCAGGCCGTATATATCTGCCCGTTGATGCGGCTGATCGTGCGCTTGTCACGGAAGCCCAGCTGTGCCGCAATCTGCTCGTTGCTCATACCTTTGGCCAGCATGCGCGCCACCTGCTGTTCGTTCGGTTCTAGCAACGCCATGGGGGAGTGTTCGTCTTTGTGCCGGACCTCCTGCACCCGCGATTCGACGTCAGGATCGATGAAACTACGGCCGGAAACCGCGTCTCGTAGCAAGGGGACGATCATCTCGGGAAGCAAGTAATTGGATTTACGCACGTACGCGTAGTGACTCAGAATGCCGCTGCGGCGAAAGTCACGATAGTAGGCGTCGTCATCCTGGATGGAATAGAACACGACAGGATGTCGTGGTAGCTCGCGGCGGATGGCGACGGCGGCGTCAATGCCGTTCATGACGCCCGCCAGTTGCACGTCCATCAGTATCGCTTCGGGTGGCTCTTCCTGACAAAAGGCTACTGCTTCTTCGCCGCTGGCACACGCGTGCAAAACGTTCACAGCGCCTGTGTCCTGTAGACCGCGGCGCATGGCGCTGCGCAACTTCTCGTTATCTTCGACCAGTAGGATTGTTAGCATCGCTTCGAATACGCTCCAATATGCTGACTCATTGTACAAAGCGTCCCAAAGATTGGTGGAGCTGTCAAGCACTCACGTGCGCTTAGTAGAGCATGTGAATCGTCGCCTCCCGCCGCTCGCTTTGCTATCGTAAGGCCGGTGTTTACGAGAGCTTTCGCCAAGACCTCGGAGAGAAAACGATGGGTGCAGAAAGCGTTATTATCCTCATGTTAGTGGCTTTTATTATAGGAATGATGACCGGCATTTCACTTGTAAAAACAGGAGCTCGTTAGCTTATGCGCAAACAATTAACCGTCGTTCTTTCAATGCTGCTTCTTGCGTCCGTGCTGGCAACGGCGCTCGTCGCCGGACGTTGGTTTTATAGCGGGCGACCGGCGTACCTGTTCCTAATATGGAACCTGTTTCTAGCCTGGTTGCCGGTGCTCATGGCCCTGGCTGCCGTAGCCCTGCGGCGCGTTCCTGTTCTTTCATGGGCCAGCGGCGTGGCCTGGCTGCTCTTCCTGCCTAATGCACCGTACCTGCTCACAGATCTGGTTCACCTGGGCCGTTGGGGGGACGCACCGTTCTGGTTTGACTTACTGCTGTTGCTGGTCTTTGCTATCACCGGTCTGTTGCTGGGGTTTGTCTCCTTGAAAGTGATGCACCAACTGGTTCGTGACAGGCTTGGCCAGGTCGCCGGCTGGCTCTTTGCCATCATCGCTCTATCTCTCAGCAGTCTGGGCGTCTATATCGGCCGCTTTTTGCGTTGGAAT
>CAYSMQ010000472.1:0-3776 GCA_964432035.1 uncultured Ardenticatenaceae bacterium | reverse complement strand
GGCCTAAAACCGCGGAAGATGGGCTCCTGCCGCCGCTGGTTGCGGATAAGGTCCAGGTCCAGCTCGGCGACGATGACGTCCTCCGCTTCCTCAGAAGCCAGCGCAAGCAGCTCGCCCCGCGGGCTGGCGATCTGGCTGCGCCCGCAGTAGGTGACCTGGCCCTCGGCGCCCACATGGTTGATGGCTACGACGAAAATCTGGTTGTCCTGGGCCCGCGCCGGAATGCGCACGTCTTGCAGGTAACCATAGCCGCGTGGCACGGCCGATGGGTTAAAGACGACCTGCGCCCCGCGCAGGGCCAGTGTCGTAAAGATCTGCGGGAAGGCGTGCTCGAAACAGATGGCCACGCCCACGCGCAAATCATCCAGCTCTATGATCGGTAATGCGCTACCCGCCCGAAAAAAGCGATTTTCCAGCGGGTAAAGGTGCGTCTTGCGGTAGTGGTCCACCAGTTCGCCGCTACGATTGAAAAGAACGGCCGTATCGTAGATCACATCGTCCACGTTGGTGTCCTTTTCCACAATGCCGGCAATGATTGCCACGTTGTGTTCGCGCGCCAGCTCCCCCAGCGCCGCAGTCGTCTCTCCGGGAATGGGCTCCGCGAGGTCGAATAGCGCCTCGTCTAACGCCTCCAGATTGTAACCCGTGCTGAAAAGTTCGGGCAGCGCGGCAATATCCGCCTGACGGTCCATTTCCGAGAGCAGCTCGGCAACACGCGACAGGTTGGCGCCTTTGTCTGCCAGGCGGCTGGTCATTTGTAGCGCTGCGACGGTGATGGGAGCGGTCCGGGGCATGGGTCTATGGTGTGTGGGCCGAGGCCATCTGCGCTTCCCGGACCGCGAGCCGGTCGGAGAGCGCAGATGGCCCTGTTTAGACAAAGTTTAAATCAAGATCAAGGCAGCACCACGTGGCTACAGACGTCGCCGTTGCCATTTTCGTCAGCTTCCTGTTGGCCGGGCGTCACGGCGCCGAAGAGCCAGTCGACATCGCTGTGTTCGCAGCTGCCGTCCGCGTCGTCGTGTAGCTCGACCGTTGTGCCCTCAGGCCAGCCCAGCACCTCGACGACGGCCGTCTGTTGCGCCGTCTCGGCTGCTTCCTGCGGATCGACGTTCTCGAACATTACCGAGTGCACCATGGTAGTGATGGTCGAGCCGATCTGTGGCCAGGTGGGGAAACTGGGACGACCATAGGCGTTGGGCGCAAGGGATTGTAGTTCGGCCCAGCGGTCGACGCCGCCCTCGTTCCAGAATTCGGCGAACTGATCTTCAAAATTGTTGGCAATGGTCTCCTGTGTCGGCAGCTCGCCGTATTGCACCTGCATCTCGCCCAGAATATCTTCATCCAGCATCGTGCGCAGGAAGGCCCAGGCCATTTCCGGTTGTTCGGTTGTGGACGGAATGGCCAGACTCCAACCGCCGGCCATCGTCGCCGTCTCTACATCTTCAGAGGGGGTCGGAAAGGCGCCCACAATGCCCACATTGCTCAGGTCAATGTCTGCATCCTGTAGCACGCCATAGACCCAGGTGCCGCCCAGCCAGGTGGCAAAGCGGCCCGCGGCAAAGGCCTGTCCGAACTGGTGCTCGGTGAAGGGGTCGATGCCCGCGTCGACCTGGTCGCGCGTAAACTGCAGCGCACCAACCCAGGCGTCTGTGTTGAATGCCGGAACCCAAGGATCGGCCGCACCCTGCGCTTCGGCCAGGTCAGGATTCACGTCAAAGCCCAGGTCGCCGCCCTGCATCCAGGCATAGGGCATGGTCCAGTCTGCAACCCAGTCCTGTCCGATCAACAGACAGCCTTCCACGTCGTCGGCCATTTCGTCGAGCGTCTGGCAGCTCTCAATGTAGCCGTCCCAGGTCGTCATATCCGTGTGAGGGTCAATGCCTGCCTCGTCCACGATGTCCTGATAGTACCAAAGCAGGCGCGCGTCGGTGAAAATCCATATAGCGTGCCAGCCGCCCTGGTATCTGGTTGCCTCGCGGTGTGCGGGCAGATAGCTGGACAGGCCGTCCATGTCGCGCTCGATCCACTCCGTCAGATCGGTCGTGAAGCCGGCCGAGGCGAAGTCGCCCACTTCCGGCTGATCGAGCGAAACAAGATCCAGCGGCGTGCCCGCCGTCGCCGCGGCGCGCAGCTGCGTCAGCCGGTCGGCGAATGGCAAGAATTGCGCGTCGACGACGATGTCGATGTCAGGATTTTCCTCCTCAAACTGCGCTTCGGCGCGCTCCAGCAGGAAATCCCAACGTTCCTGCGGCGTGACGAGGATCATGGATAGCGTCACTTGTTCTCGCTCGCCGGTCTCCTCTCCGTCGCCTGGTTCGGCCTCTTCGCCGTCCGTGGGTTCGGTGACCTCACCCTCTCCTGCCGGTTCTTCGGGTGCCTCGGTGGGCGCCTCCGTGTCTCCGCCGCATGCTACCAGCGTTAGAGCCAGCGCTAGAGCAATCAATATGAAACCGTACTGCTTAAGCTTTTTCAACGTCATGATCTCCTCCGGGTGTGTGTTGAACATCAAACAAAATAGAGCCTCACCGTGAGCCATCCGCGATCACTTCACGGCGCCCACCGTCAGGCCCTCGATAAACTGCCGTTGGAAGAAAATAAACATCAGCGCCACCGGCAACATGCCGATGACCACGCCTGCCGTCAGCAACCCCCAGTCGCTGCGCTGGGCGCCGAGGAACGTATAGAGGACCGCCTGCCACGTGCGCTGCCCGGCCGTGGAGGTAAAGGTGGCTGCAAACACGAAATCGTTCCAGGCGAAGCGGAAGGCGAAAATGCTGGCTACGGCAAGCCCTGGCCACGTGAGCGGTAGGGTGACGCGAAAGAACGCCTGAAGGCGGTTAGCTCCGTCCACGAGCGCCGCCTCTTCCAGGTCCTCGGGAATGGTGTCGAAGAAGTTTTTGAGCAACCATACGTTGAGCGGCAGGATTAGCGCCTGGTAGGGGACAATTAGACCCTGATACGTATTGAGCCAGTCCAGGCGTTGCAACATCACATACAGGGGAATGATGTTGACGGACACGGGAATCATAAAGATGCCCAGAATGATGGCCATCAACAGCCGCTGTCCGCGGAAGCGATATCGGGAAAAGGCGTAACCCGCCAGCGCGCTGATCAGAACCGAGAGAACCGTGCTGCCGATACCCACGATAAAGCTGTTGATGAGGCCTTGCACAAGCTGTGGGTTACTCAGAATGCGTTGGTAGTGCCGGATGGTCACCTGCTCGGGAATCAGGCGAGGCAGTCCGCCGGGATCGAGCGAGGCCGAAAGGATGATTATCACGGGCACCAGAACCAGCAGCGTATAGAGAATTAAGAAGAGGTACACGAGCAGCCGGTTCAAGGTCACGTTTTTCAGCGAAAGACGTGACGGGCGCGTGCTTGGAACAGCCTGGTCTGCCGGTTCTGCTGCGGTGGGTGCTCCTGTTGTGTTCATTAGTCCGAACTCCTCAGCACACGTACGTAAATGGCGGCTGCCACAAGATTGAAAACAAACAGCATCACGCCGATGGACGAGCCAATGGAGAAGTTGCCAAATTCAAACGCCTGGCGATACATGTAGAGCGACGTCGTCGTGGTCGAGTTCAGTGGCCCACCGTTGGTCATTGCCAGGGGCAGGGCGAAGAGATTGATGGTCCACATCGTGATCAAGATCAGGTTAAGGGCTACGAAGGGCAGAATCAGGGGCCACGTAATGAATCGGAACTGTTGCCAGCTGCTGGCGCCGTCGACGGTCGCCGCTTCGTGCAGTTGCGGGTTGATGGTCGTCAGCGCCGAGC
>CAYSMQ010000471.1:0-3786 GCA_964432035.1 uncultured Ardenticatenaceae bacterium | reverse complement strand
TGTCGTTTGCACCGGGTATACGAGGAGCTTAATGAGCCGGCGGCGACGCGGGGACAGAGAGGCCAGGATCAACTGCACCATGGACAATGCCAAATAAAAAAAAGGCCGGCGAAAACTGTTCCGGCCTTTCTGTTCACATTCAAACTGTTGAACGCGTTACTTAACTTCGACGACGGCGCCAACCTCTTCCAGTTTGGCTTTGGCTTCGTCGGCCGACTCCTTGTTGACGGCTTCCAGAATGGTGCTGGGAGCGCCGTCGACAACGTCCTTGGCCTCTTTCAGGCCCAGGTTCGTCAGCGCGCGCACTTCCTTAATGACGTTGATCTTCTTGGGACCAACCTCTTGCAGAACGACGTCGAATTCAGTCTTTTCTTCCTCTTCTTCGGCAGCGCCGGGCATGCCAGCCATGGGCATCATGCCCGCTACCGGAGCGGCGGCGCTAACGCCCCACTCTTCTTCCAGCCTCTTGGAAAGCTCGGCGGCCTCCATTAGGGAAAGACTACTCAACTCCTCAACAATTTTGTCAAGATCAGCCATTGTTACAAATCCTCCGTATAGGAATTCTTAGTTTCGTTTGGTTATTTGCTACCCGGTTAGGCCGCTTCCGCGGACTCTTCCTGAGTTGCATAAGCATTAATTACATTTACCAGCTGGCGCACGCCATTTGTCACTGTGGACGCGATGTTTTGCGCCGGGGCATTGAGCAGCCCGATGATCTGCGCGCGAAGTTCGTCCAACGACGGCAATTTGGCCAGCGCTTCGATCTCCTCGGGCGTTAGCATCGTGCCGTTCATCATGCCGCCCTTGAGGCTAAACGCTTCCACCTCGTCGGAGAAATCTACCAGTGTTTTGGCCATCGCCGGCAATTCACCCAGCGCAAAACCGGCTGCCGTTTGCCCTAAGAACAACTCTTCCGGTATAGGCCGGTCGCTTCGCTCTAGCGCCAGGCGCAGCAAGCTATTCTTTGTAATATGAAAGGCGCCGTCCGCGTTACGCACTTCCGCGCGCAGGCTTTCCAGCTCCGCCACGGATACGCCTGCGTATTGGGTCAGGAAGACGGCCTTACTTTGATTGAGAAGCTCGATGTACTGTTCCACCAACGCTTCTTTCTTTTCCCTGGATATAGCCAAGAACTATCACCTCCTCGTTTGAGTTTTCATGCTTATAAGCAATAAAAAATCCTCACACCGGACAGACCGATATGAGGATTCTAGTGGCGCGATTCATTACAAAGGCGATGCGCCAGAACGGCGAGCGCCCAAATAAAAATGTCCCGAAACCCCACCTCGGCTGGCAACGAATTAAGCCCCCAACCGCGCATTGCGATTGAGAACGCCAACTGTCTTCGGCAGAGAGTTGCTAGATTGTTAACTGGTTCTGCTACGATTCTGTCAGCAGAACACCAATACGCTATTCTACCCTATTCCAATCGCTTCGGCCAAGTCTAATTTGATGGGCGGGCCCATGGTGTTGGCCATGGTCATCTTGCGGATGTAGGCGCCCTTGGCCGCGGCGGGCCGAGCTCGCTTCACGGCATCTATGAGATAGTTCAGGTTGTCCAACAGCTGCTCTTCGCTGAAGCTCGCCTTACCGATCGGTACGTGCAGATTTGCCGTGCGATCAACGCGGAATTCGACGCGTCCGGCCTTGGTTTCGCGAATAAGGTCGGGCAGGTCTTCACCCTGCGCCACCGTGCCCGTGCGCGGATTGGGCATCAGCCCGCGCGGACCAAGCACGCGACCGAGACGGCCGACCTTACCCATCATCGCCGGCACGGCAATGGCCACGTCAAAGTCGACCCAACCTTCCTGAATGCGCTTGATGATCTCGTCGTCGGCGATAATATCTGCGCCGGCTTCTTCAGCTGCGCGCGCGTCTTCGCCCTCGGCAAAGACCAGCACGCGCACTTCCTTGCCCAGACCATGGGGTAAAACGACTACGTCACGCACCTGTTGGTCGGCGTGGCGCGGGTCTACGCCAAGGCGGAAGTGAACTTCAACCGTGGGGTCAAAGTTAGTGTAAGCTGTTTCTTTGATCAGCCGCACGGCATCTTCGCGCGCGTAGGTCGCTTCACGGTCCACCTTTGCAGCAGCTTCCTGATATTTACGTCCTCGTTTTGGCATGATTACTCCTTGTGGTACCGGCGGGCCTGAAACCCTCCCACGTTGTTCTTTGCTTGATTAATCAATCACCGTAAGACCCATGCTGCGGGCCGTGCCGGCAATAATCTTCTTGGCCTGTTCTATGTCGTGCGCGTTAAGATCCTTCATCTTTGTTTCGGCAATCTCGCGCAACTGATCCTGGGTGACAGTACCCACTTTGTCCCGATTAGGCACGGCCGAGCCGCTATTGATACCGGCGGCCTTCTTCAGTAGATCGGCGGCAGGCGGCGTCTTCAGGATAAAGCTGAAACTACCGTCGGCGTAGACCGTTACCTCTACGGGAACTATCTGGCCCACCTGACCCGAAGTCTTGGCATTGTATTCCTTGCAAAACTGCATCAGGTTGATGCCATGGGGACCGAGGGCGGTGCCCACGGGTGGGGCAGGGTTGGCCTTTCCGCCCGGAATCTGAATTTTTACAACGGCTTTAACTTTTTTTGCCATAATTTTTCACTCCTGGAGTCCAAACGCCCTGGTAGGCTCCTCCGAAAATGGTTGTAGCGCCTGTTGCGCTACTAAAAGAAACTACTTTTCACAAAAACAGGAGCGAGAGTGAGTCTCGCCCCTGGCTATCACGACCTGTGTATACAGTACCTGACGTCGCCCTTAGACTTTCTCGACGTGCAGGAAATCCAGTTCGACCGGCGTCTCGCGCCCGAAGAAGGACACCAGCACGCGTACCTTGGCGCGATCGGCGTCGATTTCCTGTACCGTGCCAATGAAATCGGCAAACGGCCCGGTGCCAATGCGCACCTTTTCGCCAATCTGGAAGTTGAACTTCACCTTTGGCGCTTCTGCCTCCATGCGGTTCATAATCTTGGAGACTTCGTCAGGGCGCAGGGGCGTTGGATCGTTACCCATGCCCACGAAACCGGTGACGCCCGGCGTATTACGCACCGCATACCAGGAATCCTCGTCCATCAACATCTGGACCAGGATGTAGCCGGGGAATACCCGGCGCTCCACGGTGCGTCGTTTGCCATCCTTGATCTCGATCTCTTCCTCGGTGGGAACGACCACGTCAAAGATACGGTCATGCATCCCCATCGTCTCGATGCGCTGTTCAATGCTGTGGCGCACCTTGTTCTCGTAGCCAGAGTAGCAATGAACGACGTACCATGCCCGGCCATCGTCGGGTACTTCGCCAGAGTCCAGAGACTCAGTATCGAGTAATTTTTCTTCGGCTTCTTCGACGACCACTTCTTCGCCGGAAGCGTTCAACTGATTTTCGTCGCTCATTGTATTTCACAACCATACTTCACGGCGGGGTGGCGTTTACGCGCCGACAACCTGCCGTACTAAAAACTGAATGGCGTTTGAAAACGTCGCATCCAGGATAACGCCCAGAAAAATAGCCATCGCGGCTGTAACGCCCAACACGATCAGCGTGAGGCGCCAGGCCTCTTCACGTGTTGGCCAAGTCACCTTGCGCATTTCGCCTCGCGTCTCGCGAAAATAGCGTATGATGGGATTCGTGTTTCCAGATTGTCTTGCTCGTTTCGAATTTGCCACGCTTACTGTGCCTCGCGTTAAGCGCCTCACTCTAGGGCACTAACTTTCAATACTCAAAAGAAATATAGCAGGGGGTGCAGGACTCGAACCCGCAACCTACGGTTTTGGAGAC
>CAYSMQ010000470.1:0-3817 GCA_964432035.1 uncultured Ardenticatenaceae bacterium | reverse complement strand
ACCCGGTTTCCTATCCGTCGATGACCGGCTATGACTCGGTGGCTGACGTGATCGCCTGTGGGCCTGAGGTGGAGGCGCTCAGCGCTGGCGACCGCGTCGTCGCTTTTTACGGGCATCGCACCGCTGCAGTGATGCCCAGAACGCGCGTCGTTTCCATCCCTCCCGACATTTCGGATGAGATTGCCGTCCTTCTCGTTCTGGCCTGCGACAGCGCCAAAGGTGTCTCCAGGATAGAGGTGAACCGGCAAGACCCGGTGGTGATTAGCGGCTGCGGCGCGATGGGCTTGTTGACGCTGTTCAACCTACATGCCCGCGGTGCGCGGAACATTACGGTCGTCGAGCCAATTCGTGAGCGCCGCGAGCTGGCTAGACGCTTTGGCGCGCGAGAGGCGTTTGACCCCGGTGACGAGGCTCTGTCCCAACAGGTGTGCAGTGTGGCCTTTGAATGCTCCAGTAGCAATGCAGCGTTTGCGCGCTTGCAGAAGATGGCCAAACCGCGCGCGCAGATCTGCATCCTCGCCGACGGCAATCTGGAGCCGCTGGCCTTGTCGCCGGACTTCCATGCTAAAGAGCTGACGATTGTGGGCTCCAGTGATGGATTGGACTACGACGACTATGCTCCCTGGTTCTGGCAGATGGCGCGCGTCGGGCGTTACCCGCTTGCCGGTCTGTTTGAGGAGTCGGTGGCGGTCACCGAGTTAGCAGATACGTTCGCGCGCCTTGCGGAGACGGAAAAGCGCCCGCTCAAAGTGTTCGTCCAATACGGGTAGTGACAAAACGTGTATACTAGTGGCTAGACGAATGCGGTTGTCTGTTAAGGAGGACACGCCCATGCAAATCCCCGACTCTGCCCGCGACCTGATCAATTCCGCCGCGCCCGCGCACCTGGTGACCTTGAATAAAGACGGCAGCCCGCACCTGACCATAGTCTGGGCGCGCATGGATGGCGACGACATCATCGCCGCGCATCTTTCTGAGCTAAAAAAGGTGCGCAATATGCGCCGCGATCCGCGCGTCGCCGTCAGCTTCCAGGCCGGCAAACAGAATTCTATGGGCCTGGACCAATACCTCGTCGTGTACGGAAGTGCGCAGATTGAAGAGGGTGGGGCGCCTGAGCTGTTGCAGGAGCTGGCGCATGTTTACATAGGGCCCGACGTAAAGTTTCCGGCAATGGACGCTCCGCCACCAGGGTACACGACGCGCATCAAGGTTGAGCGTATTGGCGGGGTTGGGCCCTGGGTCTAGCAAGTCTGATTCTGGAGACATGACGGTTTTCAAAGCCTGTCACGTCTGGCTCGACAGAGGAGCACGCGAGTGTCACAAACTAAACTAATCGACGTCAGCCACACCGTAGAACAGGGCATGATCACCTATAAAGGCCTGCCCGCGCCGGTCATCTGTGACTATCTGAGCCGCGAGGCCTCACGCGACCACTACGCGCCGGGCACCGAATTCCACATTGGACAGATCGAGATGGTTGCCAATACGGGCACCTACGTGGATGCGCCCTTCCACCGCTTCGCCGCGGGCAAAGACCTAGCGAACCTGCCCCTTTCCTCGTTGGCCAACCTGGACACCATTGTGGTGCGTGTCGAGCCGGGTCGGCGTGAGGTGGACGTGGGCCATTTTCAAGGGCTGGCGCTGCGCGACAAGGCGGTGTTGGTGCATACGGGATGGTCGGCGCACTGGCGCACGGATCACTATTTCGAAGGGCACCCCTAGCTCACCGCGGCGGCAGCGGAGCATCTCGCGCAGGCCGGGGCGCGGCTCGTGGGCATCGACTCCTTGAACATTGACGACACCGACGACGGCTCACGGCCGGTGCACACAACCCTGTTGCAGAACGAGATTCCCATTGCCGAGCACCTGACGAACCTGAAGGCGCTGCCGGATGATGGGTTCAAGTTTTTCGCCGTACCCGTAAAAGTCCGCGCTTTTGGCACGTTCCCGGTGCGGGCGTTTGGTTTAGTGCCGCACCAGGGTTGATTGCGCTACATTACCCTCGCGTCGCCAAACTCTCCAGCATAAAAACGGCGATAGCCGCCGACACCACGTGCATGACCATCAACGTCGCTACTGCCGGCGCGGTCGTGCCTGGCACGAAGTCGGTGACCAGCAAGCCGATGTCCGGAATGAAAGAGAGAAGCAAGGCGATGATGGCGATGATGCGGAACGTGCGCAACGGTCGCTGCGCCCGACGGGCCACCACGGCGAAGACGACTACCGCGAGCCCCACGCCTACAGCGGTCAGAAACGCCATCCGAGGAATCTGGAACGGTTCGAACTCGGGTGCAACCTCAAACAGAGCCAGCGAAATGGCGCGCACGAGCAGATTCGCCAGCACGGCGACAACAATGATCAAAGGCCCCATTCACCACAGGCGGCGCACGTCTATCTCCGCCGAGGGAGTTGGGTCTGAGGGAACCACATTTGTCTCCACTGCTATGCTCCTTACACTATTTGACGTCAAGTGATACGTCTAAGGTATAGCCCGTTTGCCCACGACCGACAAGCGCAGACCCAATCCACCACCCGCCAATCTCCCGCCACTTGGCGCTCCTCCGACATTCAACTAAAGTACAAGATCAATTAACCGGTAATGCGAATCAACGCCAGGCAGAGTGTGAAGTATATTTAATGCGACGCCGCTCGTACGCGCCAACTGCAGGATGCCTGTCCTTGATCTGCAATAAAACCTGTGATATATTGCAGGAAAGAAGGAAACCGTGGATATTCGAACTCTCATTAAACAGCATGATGGGTCACTGACGCCATCAGAAAAAGAGCTTGTCAAACAGATCCTTTACAACTTAGAAGAGACGGCCATGCTGCCGGCAGCAGAGTTAGCGTCACGGGTTGGGGTACATGAATCTACTGCCATTCGCCTGGTACAAAAGCTCGGTTTCTCTGGTTATCGCGACTTTCGCCGTGCGCTGAGGGAGGAGGTAGTTGATACCGTCGATTACCCCGACCGCATTCAGCGTCGACTGGCCCGTTCGCACAACCTTGTCGATTTGGTTACAGACGAGGTTTGGGCGCTTGAAGCCATGGTTGAGTCCATCTCCCAGGAGGATTTGAACGAAGCCGCGACACGAATGATCGAGGCGCGGCGTGTCTACCTCTATGCTCGCGGCCACGGGACACTTATGGTCGAAATGATGGATCGTCGTCTGCGGCGCTACGGTCTCGATACGGTGGACTTGCGCGCCGAGGGTCGCGACCTGGCCGAACACGTCGTTACGCTTGGGCCCGCAGATGTTGTCCTCTCCATTGTGCTACGCCATGTGCTGCCGGGCTTTGGTCCCCTCATGCGTCACGCGCGCCAGGTCAATGCCTCCACCATTGCTATCGCCGATACGATTGGACCTATTCTGCGGCCACGACCAGATGTCCTCCTTTGGGCCAGCCGCGGGCGTAAAGGCGAGAGCCTGACGCACGTGGTGCCGCTCACAATCTGCAACGCGCTCTTTCTGACCATCGCCGAACTGGACGAAGAGCGAACCTATGAGTCCTTGAAGAAGGTCGCCAATCTCGTGCACCACTATAGCAACAGTAATATCGACAACGAATAGCTCCTATCGGGCGCTGACAGCTACTAATTGGCTGACCCTCGTTGGATAATGCCCTGTCCATGAATCGCGACACAAAACTGATGTTGGCCTCGAGTGCGGGGCGCATGGTCGGTTATGGCATTCTCGACGTTGTCTTTGCGCTCTATCTCATGGCCATTGGCTTCTCTGTCACGCAGATTGGCGTCCTGATCACCGCTACGCTTCTTGGCTCTGCACTCCTGAACTTTGTTATCGCCATCCTCGCC
>CAYSMQ010000469.1:0-3847 GCA_964432035.1 uncultured Ardenticatenaceae bacterium | reverse complement strand
CTAGACGACGATGTTAATCACCCGCCCGGGCACGACGACGGTGCGACGGATGGCTTTGCCGTCTACGTGCCGCTGTACGGCGGGGCTTGCCAGCGCCGCATCGCGCAAGGTTTGCTCGTCGCTATCGGCGGGAACGGTAATCGTGTCTCGCAGCCGTCCGTTTACCTGCACGGCGATGGTTAGTTCGTCACTTTCCAGCAGCGCCGCATCATAGTCGGGCCATGACTGCCGGTGCACCGACTGCTCGTGACCCAGCACCGCTTGCCACAACTCTTCCGTGATAAAGGGCGCGATGGGCGCCAGCAACAGGCAGAAGGTCTCCAGCGCCTCGCGCCACTGCACGCCGGATATGGGCTGCTGGCGAGCATCATACAGATCGTTCAGCCACCCCATCAGCGCGGCGACGGCGGTGTTGAACTTGAACGCTTGCAGATCGTCGCCGACGCGCTTGATGACCCGGTGCATGTTGCCCTGGAAGGCCTCGTCGATCCCCTGCTCGTCGTCCTCGTCCACAGGGACGCTCATCGCCAACGCCCAAAAACGATCCAGGAAGCGGGTAACGCCGCGAATGCCGCGCTCGTTCCAATCGACGCTGGCCTCGAAGGGGCCGATGAACACAATGTAGGTGCGCAAGGCATCGACGCCGTATTTTTCGGCGATTTCGTCAGGCGTGACGACGTTGCCGCGCGATTTTGACATGCGCACGCCGTCGGCGGCGTGTAGCACGCCCTGGTTACGCAATTGCGCGAACGGTTCGCGAAAGTCGATCAAACCGGCGTCAAACATGACCTTAGTCCAGAAGCGAGCGTACAACAGGTGCAAGACCGCATGTTCGGCGCCGCCGACGTACAGGTCGACGGGTAACCAGTAGCGCACGGCATCCGGATCAAAGGGACGATCCTCCTCGTGTGGGCTGGCAAAACGCAAGAAGTACCAGGAAGAACAGGCGAAGCCGTCCATCGTATCCGTCTCGCGTCGCGCCGCGCCGCCGCACTGCGGGCAAGTCGTGTTTACCCAATCCGCGACCCGCGCCAGCGGCGAGCGTCCATCATCCGCCGGCGTGAAGGCGTCGATGTCGGGCAATCGCAGGGGCAATGCGGATTCGGGCAAGGGCACGATGCCGCACTGCCGGCAATGCACAATGGGAATGGGCGCGCCCCAGTAACGCTGGCGGCTGATCAACCAGTCGCGCAGCCGGTAGCGTACGGCCGGCCCGCCCATGCCTTTCGCCTGCAGGTCGGCGCCGATGCGCCGCGCCGCCTCCTGTGACGCCAGACCGCTGTAAGGGCCGCTGTTGATCAACGTGCCCTGCCCCGTGTATACGACACTATTGCCGTCTGACGTTTCCGGCGCCCGAACGACGGGCGTCACAGGCAAGTTGTGACGGCTGGCGAAAGCCGCATCACGCTCGTCGTGGGCCGGCACGCCCATGATGGCGCCACTGCCGTACTCCATCAGCACGTAACCGGCAATGTAAATGGGAATCTCGGCGCCGGTAAAAGGATGTACAGCGTAACGCCCGCTAAAGACGCCACCGCCTGTAGCGGCAACCGAAGTGTAGCCTTGTTCGTCTGTGGCATTACGTGCTTCTTGAATAAAGGCCTCGACAGCCGTCCGCTTCTCGTTCGTGGCTAACTCCAGGGCGCGCGGGTGCTCGGGCGCCAAAGCTAGGAAAGTGGCGCCGAACAGCGTGTCGGGCCGCGTGGTAAATACGGAAATGGTCTCCTCGGACGCGTCTTTTACCTCGAACGTGATGTCGGCGCCTTCAGAGCGCCCGATCCAGTTACGCTGCATGGCAACAATCGAGTCGGGCCAGTCGATTAGCTCCAGATCGTCTAGCAGGCGATCGGCATAGGCCGTGATCTTGAAATACCACTGTTCCAGCGTCTTCTTCTCCACGACAGAGCCACAGCGCCAGCAGCGCCCGTTTTCTACCTGTTCGTTGGCCAAAATGGTCTTATCGACGGGGCACCACCACTGCTCACCTTCGGCGCGGTAAGCCAGGCCCTGATCGTAGAGCAGCAAGAAGAACCACTGCGTCCAGTGATAGAAGTCGGGATCGCTGGAGTTAATCTCGCGAGACCAGTCGTACGAACACTCGATCAATTGCAGTTGTCGCTTGTAGTTGGCCGATTGCTCCTGAATAGTAATGCGCGGGTGCACGCCGTGCCGGATGGCGTAATTTTCTGCCGGCAACCCAAAGGCATCCCAGCCCATGGGATGCAGCACGTTGTCCCCTTTCATACGACGGTAGCGCGAGAAGATGCAGGTGGGGACGTAATTGCGACAGTGCCCCACCGACAGGCCGGCGCCCGAGGGATAGGGAAAGAAATCCAGGATGTACTTCTTGTCCTTCTGCGGGTCGTCGCCGGTGCGGTACAGGTCAATATCACGCCAATAAGCGCGCCACTTGGGTTGGATGGATTCGAAATCGTAGGTGTGATTCATGGGATCTCCTCGGGAGACTGGAGATTAGAGATTAGAGATTAACCGCCAATCTCCAATCTCTAATCCCTAATCTCCAAACAAAAAACCACGGACCGCAACGTGTCCGTGGCCTGTCATTGTCGTTCAGCTCTGGGAAATTACCCGTCAGGCAAGCGGCACGCTCCGGCGAACCATGTTGCGCTGGCTAAGAAGCAAGTTATTTGGCTGGCGCGGGTTGCCGAAGCGTTTCACAGCATTCTCCTCATGAATCAGGTTGCTAATAGATTAGCATAGGTAAAGCCGCGGATCAATACTCGCGCGCCGCCATTTTGGCGGTTAGAATGCTTCGCGCCGGTTAATGAATACTTGAGCTGCTGAAAAGTCGTCAGCCGAAACCAGAGACAGAGCGGATGAGCCCACAACAAGCCAGTAGAACGAACAAGCTGTTAGGATACCTACCTGATGCTCGGCTACTGATCATTAACGCCGACGATTTTGGGATGTGTCACGCAACCAATGCCGCCATCTTGCAGACGCTCACGGAAGGTGTGGTCAGTTCCACGACCTTGATGGTTCCCTGCCCCTGGGCATTGCACGCCATGCGTTTACTCGGCGAACATCCCGATATTCCCTTCGGCGTTCACCTGACAGCCCTCTGCGATGGCGCCGATTACCGTTGGGGGCCGCTCACTCCCAGAGATAGGGCGCCGTCTCTGGTCGATGAGACGGGCTATTTCTACCGCTTTGAACGGATGGCCGAGTTTCTCGCTCAAGTCAGGCTCGACGAGTTGGAGATCGAATTCAGAGCGCAGATCGAGACCGTCTTGGCAGCCGACCTCAATCCAACCCACCTGGATTGGCATGCCCTGCGCATCACAATGAAGCCCGAAATATTCGATGTGATGTTCAGGCTGGCTAAAGAGTACGGGCTGGCCTTGCGGGTGCGCGAGCGCTCCTTAATCGAGAAGGTGCAGCGTCAGGGATTGCCTAGCAACGACCACGACTTCCTGGATAGCTACCTTCTCGATACCGGTAAGAAATCAGCCCGGTTTGCTCAATTGTTGCGTGACTTACCGGCGGGGTTGAACGAGTGGGCGGTTCATCCTGGTCTGGAAAATGGCGAGCTGCGTGCCATAGATCCCGCTGGCGCGCCGGTACGCCAGGCAGATCTCGACTTTTTGGTGTCTGAAGAAGCGCGTGAGATTATTCGAGAGGAGGGCATCACGCTGCTCAGCTACAAACCGCTTCATAAAGCTTGGCAGGGTAGATGACTTTTCGTAAGGGTGCCTGAGAGCACCGGGGGCCGTATTTCTTAGTTTCTACGGTTTACCATTCGCCCATTCCTCATTATAATGCGCCCTATGGTTCTCAATCTAATTTTTGCCGTCGCCGGCCTTGTGGTCGGCGGTCTGATCAACGC
>CAYSMQ010000468.1:0-3864 GCA_964432035.1 uncultured Ardenticatenaceae bacterium | reverse complement strand
TGCAGCAATTCAGCTTTACGGACAATGACCAGATTGTTGAAGGGCCGCGCCAGCTGATTATTAACGGGCAGGAGGCGGTGACAGCGACAATCGAAGGGTCGGACCTTGATGGGGATCAGGCGCTGGTTGTATACGTCACACTGCTTCGTCGCGGCGACCGCGCCGCTTTTGTCGCCGCAGTGACGCTGCAGAACACGCTTGAGCAATATCGTGAAACCTTACAAGTTGTGTCCAACTCCATTGTATTGGACGAAGTCGAGGAACGTGATATTGGAGAGGTACAGGGTGAGCTGCAATACGGGGAAACCGTCAATGGCGAGGTCGTTTCCGGTCGACCGTCAAACTGGACGTTCATTGGAGTCGAAGGCGAGAGTGTCGATATTGCGGCGCGACCTCTTGCCGATGACCTGGATCTGACGGTCGACGTTCGTAACACTGATGGCGAGTCCATTCTGGACTCTGGCCCAGTCGACGATTCATTTGGTGTGGAAACAATTCGGGGGTTGACCTTGCCTGCCAGCGCTCAATTTACGATCGTTGTTAGCGGTTTTGAGCAGGCCAGCGGGCCCTTTGAACTGGCGGTCGGGGAGAGTGGCGCGCTTTCGTCGGCGCAAGCAATTTCCACGGGCGACACACTGAATGGCGTGCTGGAAATCGACGGACAAGATGACTATCTGTTCACGAGCGACAACCGTGACGCCGTCACCATCGTCGTCAATCCGGTCGGCGACCTCGACGTGGTCGTAGAAGTGCTCACCGTCGATGGAGAGGTCGTCTTTCAGCAGGATAGTTCCTATGGGCAGGAGCAGCTTTCATTTACACCAGAGACTGAAACTGACTACATTCTGCGCGTTCGTGGCTATGCCGGCGCCAGCGGTGACTACGCCATTACGCTGCAGGCCGGTGGTGTCGGAAGCACCGGCACTACGTTGGTCACCTCTGCGACGTTGGAACCTGATGATAGCGAAGGTCATAATTTCCCATTCACAGTTGATCAAGGGGAAATTGTCCAGGCCATTGTCACGCCTGAGGGAGAGTTCGATGTTGTCGTCGAAGTTTGGAACGTCGACACGGGTGCCATGGAAGAGAGCGTAGACGCCTCTTTCGGGCGTGAGCAGGTGACATTTACGGCTGCACAAACCGGAAATTACTACTTCAAGGTCCTGGGCTTCGAAGGTCAGGGCGGCAGCTACAGCGTAACGCTCAGCGGATCGCCCGGCGTCATCTTTGAGTTAGTTACCGGCGATCAGGTCAGCGCCGACATGGGACAGAGCACGTCCATTGATTACCACGTGCGTCTGGCGCCCGGCGCGACGCTTCAGCTGGATGCGAGCCCTGACAGCGACACCGATATCGTGCTCGAGGTCTTGGATCTGAGCGAGAACCTTCTGGCAAGTGCAGACGAAGGCTTCGAGGGCGAGTCTGAACAACTCAGCTATGTGGCGCCGAGCGATGCAGCGGAAGACGCCGTATACATCCTGCGCGTTAGAGACTTTTCCGGAGAACCAGGCGGGACCTTTAGCCTGAACGTCGAGTAAGATACAGGCTTTGCGCCGCCGGCTTAGTCGTAGCGCTTTCTGATCTGGGGTATTAAGTAATCGTTGAAAGCGCGATCGACGTCATAATCCGGCGCCCATCCCCAATCTTGTCTTGCCGGTTCATCATTCAGATCCGCGGGCCAGCTGTCCACGATACCCTGGCGTTTCTCGTCTGGATGGTAATTTATCTGCGCCTGCGGAAATGCATCGACGACAAGGTCTCTAATTTCCTTCGCCGAAAGACTAAAACTGGTGACGTTGTAGACTATGCGCGACAGCTGCTGCCGCTCGGCGGTTGCCAGTCCCAACAGGGCCTTCACGGCATCGGGCATCGCCATAAATGGAATGCGCGTGTCCGGGCGCACGAAGCAATCATACTGCTTACCCTGTGCGGCAGCGTGTAGCATCTCGGGTCCATAGTCGCTGGTTCCGCCGCTGGGCACCGTAAAGGCGCTTATCAGGCCCGGAAACCGAATGGCGCGGAAATCCAACATCACCGGCCGGTCTACTGCCAGCTGGCGGTAGTGTGTGGCGTAGTAGGCGCCGAGCAGTTCGCCGTACAATTTATTACAACCATACATCGTCCGCGGCTGGTTCCAATCCCATTCTCGCACCCGTTTATCCCGCGCTTTTATCTTAAGATCGGGTAATCCATAGGCGGCAATTGAGCTTGGAAACACAAAGCGAACGCGCTTCCCCTGCCACTCAGATTGCTCCGCCGCCAGTTTGAGCAGCTTAAGCGTGCCTTCTACATTGACGCGATGCGCCAGCTCCGGCGTAAATTCCCCCCGCGTCGATAACAGCGCTGCCAGATGGAATATCGTGTGAATCTCATATTCCGTAACGATGCGTCCCAATAATGCATCGTCTAATATGTCTCCCACGATGTGGCGTGACTTGCCGGCGAGCTCCGCCGGTAACGGTCTCAGGTCAAGTGTTAAGAGTTCATACCCCGGCCTTTCTGCAAAATCGGCAATTAACGCCTGGCCAATTTCGCCGGAACAGCCGGTGACCAATACAACTCGCTTGCGCATTGAAGACTCCTTTTTCTGTACAGGCAACGGTGACCGGCCCAAGCGCCCCCATCACCTCATGCATGTTGCGACTGTGCGTAAAGTATACTTCCAGATCTGCCTTGTCGTCCAAGAACACCGACGCAAGGGTATCAGGGCCGCACTGTCCAGAGGATTTGCCTCAATTTCAAAATACCTAAGCAAATTATGTGTCGCTCATTGACATATGCTGAGCGAAGGTGCTATACTGTTTCTTGCGGCAACTGAACTGCTACGAAGCAAAGCGGGGGTCGCCTGCCGTCAAAGGGCGCTTTTCCAGCCGGGCGGCAAGGACGATCGTAAGGGTAAATCCGAGGGGAAATGCAAGCAGAAGGACAAGATTCGAGAGCTGTTCAAGAACCTTCCTTCGTTAGACGTGTACCGTTTCCGGTGAATGCTGACCGTTTCTGGCTGGCGACCAACGGCGCTATTCTGCTCCTCTGGCTCTGGCTATATTCGCCCCTCTTCCCTTACCTAAAAATCATCTTCTCCGCGGAGAATTTTCGCACCAACCAGGTCCTTTTGGTTGCCATCATCGCCCTAATCTTCATACGAGTTAGAGACGAAGGAATGGAGTTGCGGCTCAACCGTCCTCCACAGCCTGTCTGGCTGCCGTTGACCCTGGCATTGACCGGCTCACTTGCCTATCTATTAACGGAACGCTATCTAGATGTGAACACGCTTGCCACCAGCCTTGCCGGCATGGCCAGCTATGGGCTGCTCGGATTATGGATGCCCTCGCGCCGCTGGCGCGAGGGTCTTCCCGCCCTCCTTCTTCTAGTCGGTACCCTTCCCTTCGGCGATCATCTGCAAACCTTCGTCGGTTACCCTATGCGCATTGCCACAGCCGCCATCGTCGGCGACGGTTTCCACGCCTTAGGGGCGCCCTCTCTGGGGATCGACACCATCCTTGTCTTCGAAAATAGCGTGGCCCAGGTCGACGTTCCCTGCAGCGGCATCAAGAGTTTGTGGACCGGTGGTCTCTTTCTTATCGCCGCCGGCTGGATTGAACGCCGGCCGCTCAACCGCCGTTGGTTGGGCGTGGCCCTTCTCTTTGGCTTTCTTCTATTTGCAGCCAATGTTGCGCGCGTTGGTACACTCGTGGCCGTGGGGCAGCTTCTCCACGCTCCGCTGGCGGCCGAAATGCTGCACGTCCCACTAGGCGTCCTCGGGTTTGTTCTGGCCTGCGCCGTTGCCGTCTGGCTTTTGCGCCTAGGTTCGGAGGTAGCAACTAAACAAGACGCGCAAGAAGAGGAAACGGCCACGGATAAGAA
>CAYSMQ010000467.1:0-3892 GCA_964432035.1 uncultured Ardenticatenaceae bacterium | reverse complement strand
CCGCCCGCCTTCGGCGATCCCGATCGCATTGGCAGCGCCAATTATTACTGCGGCGAAAGTGATATCGGCGGCGTTCACATAAATAGCGGCGTCAACAATAAGGCCGCCTACCTCATGGTCGACGGCGATACGTTCAACGGGCAGACTGTGACCGGCATGGGCATCAGCAAGGTAGCCGACCTCTACTACGAAGTTCAGACCAACTTGCTCACCTCGGGCAGCAACTACGCCGACCTGTACGATGCGCTTATCCAGGCCTCTTTCGTTCTGGGCTACACGCCCGCCGAGCAACAGACCGTTCAGGACGCGCTGCTCGCCGTGGAGATGAATGTGGATCCCTGCGGTCGCCCGCCCGAGGCGCCCGTTTGCAATTCAGGACAGACGGCAAACTACGTATTCTTCGACGATCTGGAGAATCCCAGTAGCGGCAACTGGACCACGGCCGCGATTCAGGGAACCGGCGCCTGGTACTATCCGCAGTTCCCGAATGATATCGGATTCAATCCCACCTACGGCACCAGCGGCCAATACAACATGTGGGGTTACAATCGTCCGGCAACGTCCGATTCGTTCATTGCCATGGCGCAGAGCTACGCAGTCCCGGCCGACGCCTACATGCGCTTCTATCACGATTGGAACTTTGAAGCCTCATTCGATGGCGGCGTCGTGGAATACAGCATCAACGATGGCGCGAGCTGGCAAGATGCTGGCCCTCTCTTTAGCGATAACGGTTACAATGGCGCCATCATCAGCGGCTTCGGAAACCCACTGGGTGGGCGAGCTGCTTTTATCGACGGTAGTTATGGCTATACGGCCAGCCGGCTTAACCTAAGTAGTCTGGATGGCGAAGATGTGCGTTTCCGCTTCCGCATCGGCGCAGATAGCAGCTTCGACGACTATGGCTGGTTCGTCGACGACATCGGCATCTATACTTGCGAAGCACTCGGTCCCTTCGATCCTGACGTTTTGTTGCCCATTTTCGTGAGGTAAATTAGGCAAAGACGCAGACCGCGGACGTTCAGCCGTCTGCCGTCCGCGGTCTGCGGTCCTATTACACATGACCCAACCAGACGACATCTTCCAGGACGAAATCCTAAGCGACTTTTCCGGCGACTCGCGCCGCATTGTTAGCGCCCTGTGGCAATCTTTGCCCTCGGAACGCCGCCGGGAGTTGCTGGGCCTTCTTCCTCTGCTACCCGGACAGCCTGGCAAGATGCAGAAACTGTTCGAGCTGGCCCGCGAACAGCTGCAAATGTCTTTCGGCGACCGGCGCGATGTGGCCATCGTGGGACCCGCCAACGTGGGCAAGTCCACGCTCTACAACGCGCTGCTTGCCGATCGCAGCCGGCAGGCCGAGGTTGGCCCGGTGCCGGGCACCACGCGCGACAACCAGGAGGCCAGCGCCGGACCCTTCACCATCGTAGACACGCCCGGAGCGGACGCCGTCGGTCCCGTCGGGCAACGGGAACGCGAGCTGGCCCTACAGGCCGCCCGCGACGCCGACCTGCTCATCATCCTCTTCGACGCCGTGCAGGGCGTGAAACAAACCGAACAGGAGCTATTTCACGAACTGGAATCCTTGGGCAAACCCTACGTCGCCGTCCTCAACAAGATGGACCTGATCCCCAAACGCCAGCGCGACGCCGTCGTGACCCGCGCCGCCCAGAACCTGGGCATTGAATCCGGGAGCATCATTCCTATTTCGGCTCAAGAGCAAGAAAACCTGGAGCGCGTCGTCCTTGCCGTCGTCAAGGCCGATCCCGGTCTCGTCGCCGCCCTCGGTCGTGGCCTCCCCGCCTACCGTCGCCAGCTTGCCTGGCGCGTCATCAGCGGCGCCGCGACCACTGCCGGCGTCGTGGCCCTCACGCCGCTGCCCTTCCTCGATTTCGTGCCCCTCCTCGGCGTCCAGGTGTCGCTGGTGCTCGGGGTGGCGCGCATCTACAACTACCGCATCACGTTGCGCCGTGCCCGCGAAATCATTGGCGTGCTGGGTGGTGGCTTTTTGGCTCGCACGGCCTTCTACGAGCTGATCAAGATTGGCGGCCCGCCCACCTGGCTCATCGCCGCCGCCGTCGCCGCCGGCACGACCGTCAGCATGGGTTATGCTGCCATGATCTGGTTCGAACGCGGCGAGCGCGTGAGCCGCGAGGCCAGCCGGCGCATGATGCGCACCGTCCGCGACCAGGTGGTTGCCCAACTAAAACGACTCGGCCGTCGCCGGCCTTCCCGCGAGGAACTATCCGACAGCATCCAGCAGGCGCTTGACGAACTGTAGGTAGCGCCCCATACCGGCATCGTCTCGATGGCGGCTACCCCCGCCACCGCGCAAACAAGCACTTCAAGTAAGCCCCCTCCGCAAACCCTATCGGATGATCTAACCCGTGCCCCGTGCGCGCAATTTCCTCCAAGGCATACCCTGCCTGCTGCGCCGTATCCAACACCGTCCCAAAAAACTGCTCCGCCGTCACCCGCGCCGTGCACGACGCCATCACCACAATCCCCTCTGGTCTTAACAGCTGCAGCGCGCCGCGGGTAAGCCGCTCGTAGGCCCGCAGCGCGCCTGGTACTTCCGCCATGCTGCCGGCAAACGACGGTGGATCGACCACAATCATGTCGAACGCTCGGTTCCCTCGCAGCGTGCGCAGCGCCGCAAAAGCATCCCCCTCCAGCACTTCGTGCTCCGCTGCTGCCACCCTCGCCTTGTCCCCGTTTAGCGCGAAATTACCCACCGCTGCCGCCAGCGCCGGCGCGCTCATATCCTGGCTCACCACCCGCCAGGCCCCGCCGCGCGCCGCATACAGCGAAAAAGCGCCGCTATAGGCAAACACGTTCAGCACCTCGCGACCTTCGGCAAGCGCCTCCACGCGCTCCCGGTTGTGGCGATGGTCGAAGAAAAAACCGGTCTTCTGCCCCTGCACCACGTCCGCGGCAAAGCGCAGATCGTTCTCCAGGAACTGTACCGGGCCTTCCAGCGGCGGCCCATATAATACTTGCCCCGGCTTCAGCCCGTACAAGAATTGCCCATCATCCGCTACCGCCCGGCTCAGGCGCAACACCACGCGCCGGGCCTCCGCTGCCCGCGCCAGCGCCGGCAATACCGCGCTCAGATGCGGAACCCACGCCGCAGTGTACAGTTTCAAGACACAAGTGTCGCCATAACGGTCCAGCACCAAACCCGGCAATCCGTCATTCTCTCCGTGAATCAGGCGGTAACCCGTGGTGCTTGCATCGGCTGCCAGCGGCGCCCGGCGCTGCACAGCGTCCGCAATCTTCTGCGCGAACCAGCCTGCGTCAATAGGCGCCGGCTCCCCCGCCTGCAACACGCGCACGCGAATCGGCGACGCCGGATCATACAGCCCAACCGCCAAAAAACGCCGTTTGTGATCAAATATCACTGCCAGGTCCCCCGGCTGGCCCTCGTGACTCTGGCGCTCGATGGCCTGCGCGTACAGCCAGGGGTGGCCCTGGCGGATCGCCCGTTGTGCACTTTGACTCACATGTACGGCAATATTACGTTCTGCTGGCTCCAAACGTGCCCAATCGCTTGTCAAAAACGCCTCCATGCGCACAATATGGCTGATAGCTGACCACTGACCGCCGACCACTGACCGCTGACCGCAGACCACCGACGAGCCAACCTACGGTTGCCGTCCTGCAGTTCCGGTGTTGTTTCCGGAACTGCCCAGCAACCTACGGTTGCCGTCTGCCGTCCGCGGTCTGTCGTTCTACTGACAAATTATCTACCATATGCACTATGCAACTCTCTGTTACTGTTCCCGCTACAACTGCCAACCTGGGGCCTGCATTCGATTGTCTGGGCCTGGCGTTGAGCCTATATAATACCCTTGAAGTCAGCCCGCGAGAAGAAGGGTTGCTCGTCACCGTCGAGGGC
>CAYSMQ010000466.1:0-3895 GCA_964432035.1 uncultured Ardenticatenaceae bacterium | reverse complement strand
GCAGCAAGCAGACCATACTCCAGGTAGAAGATGCCCCACAGACCAAGATAAAAACGGGCCATTTGCGATTTAGCGGCGGGCTCGATGCGCCGGCTGAAGAACCAAAACAGAGCCAAGACGCCCACATGCGCTAGAAGAAAGATGGCGTCTACGGCGCCCGGCAAACGCACGAGGAAATAGCTCAGCGGCACAAGATAGAAGGCGGTCAGAATCCAACGACCCAGGGCAAAGACGCGTCGCGGGCCCAGCTGTACGGTAAAGGTGCGGACGGTATAGCGCCGGTCGCCTTCCAGATCGGGAATATCTTTATAGAGGGCGATCACCAGCCCGTAGCCAAAAAAGAAAATTGCGGCGCTGACAATCAGCAGCGGCAACTGTGTAGTCAGGCCCAGTGCGTGCCGAAAGTACAGGTACAGGCCAACGGTCGTCACGACGCCGCGCACAAAGGCGATGGACAGCGCGGCCCACAGGGCGCGCTTCTTGACGTGCAACGGCGGCAGTGAGTAGATACTGCCGATGAGAAATGCGCTGCCTACGGTCAGCGTCAGAAAAGGGGGCTGTAGGAAGGCCAACAGAAGGGAGAGGGAGCCGGCGACAACGACGATGCGCCAGCCCTGAGCCAACGAATAGGCGCCCGAGGCCAGGGGAAGATAGGGCTTGTTCAGGCGGTCAATCTCGACGTCGGTAATCTGGTTGAGGCCCACGATATAGATGTTGAGGGAGAGGCTGGCGAGGAAAGCGACGATAAGGGCGCTCGTTGCTATAGGCCACGGCACCGTGGCATCCGCAGCAAGGATGAACATAGACACGACCTGCATACTCGTCGCGGCAACAGTATGGGGCCGGCTAAAACGGACAAAGGCAGGCCACTCCAGCATGATCCTGCTCCTGATTGTAGATGAGTCAAACGATCAATCTGCGGACGGCTTGCGTCGCAGCACGAGCGTCTGTACACGTTCCTCGTTCCACTGTAAAAACTCGCCGCTCCACTCATGAGGCGCCTCCAGTGCCAGGGCAGCCAGCGCGCGACCTGGCACGTCGGGCGGCAGCAACTCTTCCTGCTCGTGGTACTGCACAAATTTCTGGTGGCTTTCTGCCGGCATCCCATCCTGGCCTTGCTCGCGAATGGTGCGCTGCATTTCCGTGTCCACGACGCCTGGGCGGAAGGAGAGCGCCACGACATCCGGCTCCTCAGCCGCCAGTACGCGCGTAAAGTGGTTAAGCCCGGCCTTGGCGGCGCAATAGGCCGACCATCCCTGGGTGACGCCCACGGCTGCACCGCTGGAGACGTTAATCACACGCCCGCGCGCCTGGCGTAGGTGCGGCAAGGCGTAGTGGGTCAGGTAAAAGGGACCGAGTAGATTGACGGCGATATTTGTTTGCCACTGCCGGGGATCGGCGTCTGCCACCGTCGCGATTGGCTGCAGGACGCCGGCATTATTGATTATCCCGTCCAGTCGCCCAAAGTGCTCCACGGTCTGGCTGACGAGATCGCGACAATCTTCCTCGCGGCCTGCATCGCCGGGGACGACCAGCACGCGCTCCCTTTGCGCATCAATTTCATCTGCTACCGCCTGCAAATCATCCGTCGAGCGTGCATTCAAAACAACATTCACGCCTTCACCGCCCAAAATACGAGCCGCCGCTGCCCCTAGACCACGCGACGCGCCGGTTACGATAATCGTATACGCTGTCATAGTATCATCCTTCAAGAGTTATGGTCGCCGTTAAGCGCCTGATAGACAACTCCATTGTAATAGCAGCGGGTGAAAGCGAAAACAGGCCAGAATCTCGTTTATTGTTTATAATCGTAGTGGAGTAAATGGGACATCCCACGCGGACGCCGAAGCGAGGGTGCCCGAACATAGCGTTGTGCCGCTGGGAGGAGAAGCAGCGATGCCGTCAGATACCCATGTAAACGTAACCGTCTGCCAGTTGCGCAGTGAGCCGCAGGATCTGCAGGATGACTGGCAGCGCCTGTTATACCATGTGCGTGAAACTAACAGCGACCTGGTGCTGTTGCCGGAAATGCCATTCTATCCCTGGCCTTTTTGGCGCGACACCTTTGTGCCGCAAGTATGGCAGGAGCTGTTAGAGGCACATGACGCCTGGCGCGAGCGTCTAGCAGAGCTGGCGCCCGCCGTCGTCCTGGGCTCAGCGCCGGTGGAAGAGCAGGGCAAGCGCCTCAATCGCGCGTTCTACAGTTCCACAGCAAATGACTCGTTCAAGCTAGGACACGGCAAATATTACCTGCCGGACGAAGCGGGGTTTTGGGAGGCAAGCTGGTATGCACGCGGGGATGGGAACTTCGAGGTTGACGAACTGAGACTGGCTGATGGACAGTCGCTCTGCGCCGGTTTTCTGATTTGCACGGAGTTATGGTTCATGCGTGCCGCTCGCGCTCACGGACAGGCGGGCGCTCACCTTCTGCTCACGCCGCGCGCTACCGAAAAGCGTACGGCCGATAAGTGGTTGGCGGGAGGCCGGGCAGCTGCAGTCATTGGCGGCGCTTATTCGCTATCATCAAACCATTACCGCCCAGGAGATGACCCCGTCAGTCTTGGTGGCCTGGGATGGGTGATCGGCCCGGACGGCGAAGTGTTGGCCCTCACAACGCCAGATAACCCCTTTGCGACGGTGACCATCGACCTGGCCCGAGCCGAACGCGCCAAGCACACGTATCCGCGCTACGTCCCTGAATAGACCGTCGCTCCCCCTAAGTTTCACATGAAACAAGCGCGCTTCTGGCTCTTTCCCTCCGACCCCGGCAGCGCACAGGCTAGGAGGTTACCTTGCTCCCCTGCTCTGCCAACAGCGCCCTGAGCCCGGGAAACGCAGCACTTTCCGCGCCAGGCTTGGCGGGCGACAGCTCGCGCCAAAAGTCAGCAGTAGCGGGCGTCAGGCCAATCTCCTGCCACGCTTCTTCTGCCGCCACAGAAGATAGAAAGTGGTGCAAGGCGCTGGCAACGGCGTCACGCTGCTCTGGCGACGCAGACCACCAATTCTCGAAATAGCGTTCAAGTCCATAGCGTTCCACGCCGCGGACCACTGTCAGCGCCTGCGCTGCCTGCCACGTCTGTGGGTCCCGAGACAGAATGTCGTTCACTTCTTCCAGGTCCGGTAGCACCCGGCGCCAACTAGATTCGCCCAGAAAGGGAGAGAGCGGTTTGGACTTCACCGCGTGTAAGTACAGTTGGCGACAACTGCGCGTGAGCGCCACGTAAAAGAGGCGGCGCTCCTCCTCCAGGTTCTCAGTGCGCTGCCCGTTAAATGGCATCGTGTCCTCATTGCATTGGGCCAGAAAGACCACGGGCCATTCTAGTCCCTTTGCCCCGTGAATCGTGCTCAGCACAACGGCGTCGGCCGGCTGGGTTCTATGACGGTCTCTGCCAACCTTCTGACGCGCCAGCTGACGCAGGTGCTGTACGAACTCAAGGACCGTGCCCTTGCCACCGGCATAATCGATCAGCGCATCTACGCCCGCCGCTCTTCCTTCTCCCGTCTGTGGAAAGCCGCTACTGTCGTAGAGGTAGGACTTGAAATCAAGGCGCATGACCAGTTCGCGAAGTGTGGCGGCTGCACTGTCGTCCAGACTCCCCGCCAGCCAGGCCAGGTCCTCGGCCAATAGTTCCAGGTTCTCGGCAATCCCCTCGTGAGACGCCTGTGGCACAGCAAGCTGCAGGGCCTGCACCGGGGAACCGTTACGTCTAACGACACTCTGATGGACAATGTCATGGATCTGGCGCGACAGGTAGCGCTTAGGCCGATTATAGACGGCCTGCCAAGCCTCGGCGAACCACTCCTTTTGTGCAGCCGTCAACGACTTGCCGCCGCTGATGGCACGTTGCACCCAGGCCAGACGCACGTAATAGACCAGGAGACGGATCTCGTATCG
>CAYSMQ010000465.1:0-3914 GCA_964432035.1 uncultured Ardenticatenaceae bacterium | reverse complement strand
CGGGGCAGCGCCTGATAGAAGGGCAGGCGCACGCGCCAGTCGCGCGCGGCGTAGTCGGACACGGCCTGAGGGCCGGCAAGACCATGATCGAGCCAGGCCCAGAGATGCTCGCGATAAGAGGGAGTGGCTTCCCTGAACTGGCTGGGGGTGATGACGGGCATGATAATATGGCGCACGCCGTGGGCAAAGATGAGATCCAGGCATTCCATCATGCGCTGCCGCGACCACTCCATGTATTCCAGGCCCTGCTTCATTTTGCCGGCAAGCGCGGCGCCGCGGCGCGTGCCGGAGACCGAGTAGATCATAGACGGCGGCGCCACGGCGGCAACATCCGCCGGCGACGCCGCCAGGAACGCCTCCAAGGATTGATCTGGATTGTCAGCCGAATCGTCCGACGTCATGTAGGTACCATACCACCCAGCGCAAGTGTGGCGCTCAAGGCAAAGCCCCAATCTATACGGTAAGGCGTATACTGCTGCTTGTTCAGCCAGCCTTGTTCTAAATGATAATCGAAAGGGCGGTAATTATCCAGCAGCCAGCGGTGAGCACGCTCCAACCGGGTCCAGTTGACCTGCCCGCTATCGCGCAGCACGTAGAGGGCCAGGGCGCCATAGGCAGTGTCGGTCATCACCGACTGACCGCAGGGTCCCCATCCGCCGTCGGCGTGTTGGTGCGTTTCGAGGGCGTCGATGGCCAGATTGAGCGATTGATTATAGCGCGCGCCGGATTGCTTGAGCGCGAAGACGGCGAGCAGCGTGGCATAGACCCAGGAGGTGTGCCACTTGTCACCGGGCCAGCGACCGTCGGGCAATTGGCCCTGAATAATGAATTCCTGCAAGCGGGAAGCGTCTTCTTCGAACAGGAACATGGCGTGCACGGCGCGGGCAGTCAGCGAGTGCGAGGCCTGGAACTCCCCATGATATCCGATGAAGTGGCTGCTGGCGCGAAAGCCGTCCAGGCTGGCAAAGCTGGAAGGATAGCCTGCCGCGCGCAGGGTGGCGATGGCGGCGGCGGTGTCGTCGCCGTCAGGCACGAAGTAGTCGCTGAAACCAAGGCCATCGGCGCGAATGGTAGCCTCGGACAGGTCGCGCAGTTGCGGCTGGACGACATCCTGCAGTTGCGGATGATCCAGCAGACCGGCGACCAGCAGGGTGTGCAGCACAAAGGCCTGTTCGTAGCGGTCGATGGGCCAGGCGGTGGGCATGACGCCGGGAACGTCGACGCGGGTGGCGCGTCCGGCGTTCTCCAGATAGCGTTCGGCCGCCGCGATTTGTGACGCCAGGTCGTGGCGCCCCCGGGCTAGCTTTAGCCAGTAGGCGGTCGCCGCCGGATTGTGCCCCACCCCACCGGAGGCGTCGAGCACGGTGGGATCGGGCGCAACACCCCAGGCTTCCCAGGAAAAAGAGGCCGGGGTGCCGGCGCTTGGATTGAGCGAGGCGATCTGCTTGCGCTTGCGCTCCCCCAGAGGAAGCAGTTGCCTGTATTGGGCAGTGGGCAGCGATAGTCCTTCGGCTGCTGCGTCGTGCAAGAGGCGGGGTAGAATGAGCTCCACGCCGACGGGTAGGTCTTCGGCGAGCGGTTCTTGCCAGAGCAACGCCTGTCGCCGCAGAAAGGCCAGTCCACGGTCCATGGCCTCCTTAGCGTCCAGCCGATCCTTGTAAGCATGCAAGGCCAACATCGAGGCAATCGTGGGCACGTCGCGCGTCTTTGGCGCGGCCGGGTCTCCCCATCCGCCATCCTCATGCTGCTGAGCGAGCAACCATTGCAACGTTTGCCGCACGGCAGATTTTTGAAAGGTGCTTTTGACTCCCCTGCCCGGGGGACTAAATCGAATTGCCTGTGCTGTGTCATAGATCGAGGGGCTCATTAACCCCCCGTCCTGGCGCAAATTGGCAATAAGCGAGCGTAAATGAGACACCATGGTGTCCGGTACTACAGTCATGTTTTTTCCTCCATCCATCCATCCAAAGTACTGGCGCTTGCGCACCAGTAGGTAGAATGTACCACGTCGTTCTCACTAAGCAACCCTTTCGCCGTGGCAATTTCGGTGTAGAATGGAGTCAATGCCAGTTAGACTCCACCATATCCTGCGCGCACCGGAGTTTGCCGATCCGGACAAAGCCCGAATTGCGCGATTACTTCACATCATTTTGTTGTCCACGATCGTGGTCAACCTCGTCTATAGCGCCAGCTTGCTGCTGACCCTGTCCAATCCCGGTCTGAATCTGGTGGTGGATGGCGCGTTGCTGCTGCTGCAGTTCTACGCCTTCTTCCTGATGCGGCGCGGGCAGGTGCGACGTGCAAGCGTGATCCTGGTGGCGGCTATCTGGATCTACTGCAATTTCGTCGTGGCCATTTTTGGCGGATCGCGGAGCCCGGCCATTGTGCTTTACCTGCTGGTGATTATCATCGCCGGCTTGTTGCTGGGTGGGCGCGCGGCCGTGCTGCTCTCGGCGCTCAGCGTGTTTGCCGGGCTGGGCCTGATGGTCGTGGAAGCCCTGAACCTGTTACCGCCGGCGTTGATCACGATTTCGCCGGTCTACAGCTGGGTGGCGCTGATCATGAGCATGCTGGTGGCAGCCGTGCTCCTCTACCTGGCGATGGACAGCCTGAACAAGGCACTGGAAGACGCGCGGCGCAGCGCCACGGCTTTGTCAGAGAAGAACCGCCAGCTTGAAGCGATGCATGCCTCGCTTGAAGATCGCGTGCAGGAGCTGAAGGAGACTGAAAGCGCCCTGCGCCAGAGCCAGGAGCGGCTGCACACGGTGATTGACAACGCGCCCGTTATCATCTGGGGCGTGGACGGCCAGGGCACGCTGACCTTTCTGGAGGGCAAGCCATTGCAGGAAATTGGCATCCGGCCGGAGAACTTTGTGGGCACCTCTGTGTTTGAGATTCCCGACGGCCGCGTGCCGCAGCTGGCCTCCCAATTCCGCCGCGCATTGCAAGGGGAAACGTTTACGAACGTGGAAAAGATGCGCGGGCGCATTTTCGAAATGCGCTACGCGCCGCTGTTTGACGCCGCCGGCGAGGTGGATGGTATTATTGGTATCGCCGTGGACATCACCGAACGCAAACAGGCGGAAGAAGCGCTGTTCCAGGCGCAGAAGCTGGAAAGTCTGGGCGTGCTGGCAGGGGGCATCGCGCACGATTTTAATAACTTGCTTGTAGCCATGCTGGGCCAAACATCGCTTGCCGAACGCCGGCTGGCGCCGGAGCATCCGGCGCGCGAGCACATTCGCAAGGCGGTGGACGCTGCCCAGAAGGCAACAACGCTGACGCGACAAATGCTGGCTTACTCGGGGCGCGGGCAGTTTGAGATTGTGCCGATTAGCATGAACACGCTGATCGACGAGAATATCAAGCTGTTCCGGGCATCGGTGCCCAAGACCGTGCACCTAGAGGAGCGCCTGGCGCCGCAGCTGCCGCCGATTGAGGGCGACCCGGCGCAGATGCAGCAGGTGATCATGAACCTGATCCTCAACGCGGCCGAGGCCATTGGGCAGGAGCGGGGCACGGTTCAGGTGGTTACGGGCGTGGAAGAAGGGACGGCGGCGACCGATGATAATGGTTGGCAGAGCAGCGGAGACATGGCGCCGGGCGGACGTTATGTGACCGTAGAGATTCGTGACGACGGTTGCGGCATGAACGAGGCGACGTTGGCGAAAATCTTCGACCCGTTCTTCTCGACCAAGGCCACAGGGCAGGGCCTGGGACTGGCGGCGGTGCTGGGCATTGTGCATGGACACCAGGGCAAGATCATGGTGCGCAGCAAGCCGGGCAAAGGCACCATATTCAAGCTGCTGTTTCGGGCCAGCGAGAAAGAGACGGCGCCGGTAGAGCCGGTGGAACATGACGACGCGCCACCGGAGCCGGCGGGGTATACGGTGCTGGTGGTGGACGACGAGGCCCCG
>CAYSMQ010000464.1:0-3915 GCA_964432035.1 uncultured Ardenticatenaceae bacterium | reverse complement strand
CCTCGTCTTCCTCAAATCCCTCAATATGCTGTGACAGCAGCGCTCGCGCCTCGTCGCCTCGCCCCTGTTGTACGCACAACCGCGCCAGATCCAGCGCCGCTCGCAGGCCCAACATGCGCGCCCCCTGCCGTTCCGCCACCTTCAACGCCTGCTCCAGGCTCATTTCCGCCGCCTGAGGGCCATCCGTTCCCTCTAACTCGAGCAGAACACGCGCCCGCAAACGCGAGAACTCCGCCTCAAAGAAAAATGGGTGCTTCTTGCGCGGATCGCCCGTCGCCAGGGCCTCTTCCAGCACCTGCAACGCCTCTGCCGGCTTCTCCGCCAAAGCCAGCGCCTCCCCCTGCAGACCGAGATAGTATGGCAAGTCAATGCGAAAACCTAAGTCGCGCGTCTCCTCCAGCCCTTGCGACAGCAGAGCCAGGCCCTCTTTTACTTCGCCCGCCGCCACTTGCGCCCACCCGGTCAAGATGCGCGCTTCAGACGCCTTGTAGGCGTTGCCATGCGCAATAGCCAGGGCCAACGCCTCTTGCGCCGTCTCCCGCACCGCCTCTGGCTCGCGACGAAACTGGTGCAGAAACGCCGCGTGCGTCAGCACCGTCGCCAGGCTCGGGCCGTGACCCAGATCACGCGCCGCCTGCACCGCCTGCTCCATGGCTTCCAGCGCCCGCCCCGGTTGGCCAAGAAACCAGTGCGCGTGCGCCGTCCACGCGTGACACGCCGGGTGCAAGTTGTGACCGTGCAAGGGGATTAACACATCGTGCACCTCCGGCTCATATGCCGCCAGCCCTTCTCGCGCGTGCGTCAGCGCATCGGCAAACAGTCCCTGGTGAAACGTGGAACAGGCCAGCAACTCGCGCGACTCCACGTGTAGCGCCCTATCCTCGCCCGCCTCGGGCAGCTGCAACCGCTGCTCCAACAACGCCTGCGACTCCGCATATCGTCCCTGAAACTCTCGTATCGTCGCCAGACCAAACAGCACCGCGCTCAACTCCGGCGCGTCGTCCACCTGCTGCGCCAGGTGCAAGGCGCGCACATAAGCTGTCTCCACACGCGGATGGCCCAGACCGTGCGCCGTCGCCACTGCCGTCGCCGTCAGCGCCTGTACGCTCAACTCTAGCCCGGCGCGCAGCCGTCCCTCCGGCAACGTCTTAAGCAGCTCCAGGCTACGCTCAAGCTGCCGTAGCGCTTCGGCATACGCCCCGCGCCGCAGCGCCTGTTGCGCCGCCTGCTGCAGAAAACCCACCGTCTCCGGCGTCAGCGCCGCCTGCTCAAAGTGCAAAGCCAGTTCCACGGCGACATCGGCGGCCTGGTCGCCCCACAGCTCGGCCAACGCGCGCCCAACCTCCTCATGCTGGTAAACGCGCTCAACCTCGTCCAGGTTGTTATAGAGATAACGCTGTATCAGATTGTGCCGGAAACCGAAGCGAGTAATGCGCTGCACGCCATTATGTTCAATGCCCAACGAGCGCACCATGCGGTGCTGGCGGTCCAGCTGCCGGCTCAACGTCACCACCACCTCCCGCCGTTCCAGGCCCAGCACCCGGGCGATGACCTCCGCCGTAAACTCCTCGCCCTCCACACTTGCCACCTGCAACATCTCCAACAGCTGCGAATCCAGGCGCCCCAGCCGCTCGCCAATGGCCCCCTCCGCCCGCGCCGGCACCGTCTGCCAGTCCAGCGCCGGACCCGCGACCCAGCAGCCGTCCTCATTCTGTACCAGATCGCCCCGCTCCTGCATACCTCGCAATAGCTCGATGGTGAACAGCGGGTTCCCTCGCGTCAGCCGGAACAGCGTCTCGCGAAACGCCGCATCCAGCCGGTTAGGATACGCGTCCAGTAGCGCCTCTACAAATTCCATCCCCTCTGCCTGTCCCAAATCCACCACACGTGGCCCCAGCTCTCGCTGCAGCTCGTTAACCACCGTTTGCAGGAGGCGCCGTCCGGCATCTGTCCCCTGCGCAAGGTCGCCTGGGCGATAGGCGCCAACCAGCAGCACGCGGGCGCCGCCCAGGCGACGCACCAGGTGCAATAGCAAATTTCCCGACCCTTCGTCCACCCACTGCAAATCGTCCAGCAGAACCAATAACGGCTGCTCTCGCGCCACCTGCCGCCAGACGCGCGCGTACTGCTCGAACAAGGCGCTCGGCGCAACCCCCGAAAGTGTCTGCCGCAGCGACGGCTGCTCGGCCAACGCCTCCAGTTCGCCCAACCAACTTTCGCCCGCCGTCTGACCCACAATCGTTCTGACCCGCTCCAACAACCGTTCTGGCGACAGGAACGTTTTCACCAGATCGGGTCCCACCTCTACCAGCGCCCGCGTTGCCAGCGGCGTCGCCTGCTGCAAACGCTGTGTATCGTATGGGCTGGCCTGCCCGTAAGCGCTTGGCGCGCGCACGTCGCCTGTCAACATCTCCAGGATTTCGCGGAAGGGCAAAAAGGGCTCGCCGCTGCCCGAAAATGCGTTTCCCTCGCCGCCCACAACCAGTAGCTGCGGGTAAACCGCCTGCGCCTCTCGCGCAAAGCGCTGCATCAGCGCCGTTTTTCCCGCGCCCGCGCCGCCCACGATAAAAGCCGCCTGTAGCTGCCCACGTTGCGCCCGCTCTAATTGGGCCATCAGCACGTCTAACTCCGTCTCTCGCCCCACAAACAACGACGCCTCCCCTGCCTCCGTCGCTGCGCCTGCCGCCGGCTCATACCGCGCCACAATCGGCTGCCTCGCGTCTGAGCCTGCCGCGGTCTGCGGTCGCGCCGCAGGCGCCCACAAATCCGCCATATCTTTCGCCACGCGTTCATCACGCACCGCCTCCAGGCCCGCGGCAATGAGACGCATGCTATAAATGCGCGCCTCCCGCTCCTTCGTCAGCATGCGCCGTATGAGCGCCGCCAGCCCGGGCGAGATATCGGGACACACGTCGACGAGAGAGGGCACCGCATCGTTGAGAATCGACGTCAGAATGTGCGCCATCTGGCGCCCGGGAAATGGCGGGCGACCCGCCACCAGTTCGAAAAGCAGCGCGCCAAAAGACCAGATGTCGCTGCGCTCGTCCAACTCCTCGCCGCGCAAAGCTTCCGGACTCATATAGTAAGGGCTGCCCAACAGCGTCCCCGTCGGCGTCAGATCTAACCGCTGCTGCCGCAGCCGCGCCAGGCCGAAATCGGTCAGCCGCGGCGTGCCGTCCTCCGCCATCAGCACATTCGCCGGTTTCACATCGCGATGGATGATGCCCAGATGATGGGCGCGGCTCAACGCATCGGCCAGCTCCACGCCAATTTCCAGCGCCTGCGCCATGGACAACGCGCCATGCTCCGCCAGCACCTCTCGCAAACTACCACCGCCGACGTATTCCATTACCAGGCAGTGGCGGCCATTGTCGTCAAACGTGGCCAGGACGCGCACGATGTTGGGATGATTCAGGCGCCGCAACATCTCGCCCTCGCGCACAAAGCGCGCCACCTGATCGGGATTGCCCAGTTGGTCCGACCGCAGCTTCTTGATAACCACATCTTCGCCCGTGATGCGGTCCACGCCCCGGTATAGCTCTCCTTGCCCGCCAGACGGCATCTGCTCGCGCACCACAAAACGCCGCGCCGGATCCATGGCTAGCGACAACATCTGGCCCGTGGAATCATCTTTGCGCGGCGGCGGGAAGCGGCGACCCTGGATGGCTTCAAACAACCGCGTGGTCTCTTCTTCCGGCGGCACGCCCAGCTCCTCTTCCAACAGCCGCTCATACTCCTCGTACTGCCGCAATGCCGCCGCCGTGCGTCCCGAGTAAGCGTACAGCGCCATCAACTGCCGCTGAGCTTCTTCGTGCAGCGGATCCTGCAACAACCAGCGTCGCGCATAACCGATCGCCTCATCATACTCTTTGCGCTCGCGATGGTAATCGACCAACAGCTGCAGCGCGCTTGCCA
>CAYSMQ010000463.1:0-3916 GCA_964432035.1 uncultured Ardenticatenaceae bacterium | reverse complement strand
ACGACAACGCCAATAGCAACGACGACGATGACGACGCCAACGAAAATGGCGACGACGATGACGGCAATGTGAACGGCGATGACGATGACGACGACGCCAACGAGAACGACGATGACGACGACAGTAATATGAACGGCGACGATGACGACGCCAATGAAAATGGCGACGACGACGACGCCAACGAAAATGGTGACGACGACGCCAATGACAACGACGACGACGATGACCATGGCAACAGCAACGACGACGATGATGACGATGACCATGACGACGATGACGACGGCAACAGTAATGGCGATGACGATGGTGATGACGATGATGACCATGATGACGACGATGATGATGACGACGATGACGACGACTAGAGGCTGGCAACCGGCGTAGTGCAAGCCCCGCACGCCGGCGTCCGGGCCGGCGCGCGGGTCACATATTGAGACGACCTAAAAGAGTTCACACCTGGTACCAATGGGCTATACAGCGTCACGCCATTCAAGCTTTGCATCATGAAAACACCGGAGTAATCTACTAGCGTGAACGACGAACGCAGCTTACTCGCGCGCGCCCAAGATCTGGACAAGGAGGCCATTGCTCAGATCCACGATGCATACCATGCGCCGATCTATCGTTACATCTCCTTCCGCGTCGACGACCCCCAGACGGTGGAAGACTTGACCAGCGAAGTCTTCGTTCGTTTTGTGCACGCGCTGCGCCGGCGGCGCGGGCCAACGGAGAATGTGCGGGCCTGGCTCTACGGCGTGGCATCCAACGTGGTCAAGGAACATTACCGCTCACAGCGCAGGCGATCTCTCACCAGGCTCGACGAGTCCTTGCCCGGAAAGGGCGCCGGTCCAGAACAAGATGTAAGCGCCCGGCTGGCAGCGGAACAGCTACGCGAAGCGATGGGCGATCTTTCCATGGACCAACAAGAGGTATTGGCCCTGCGTTTTGGCTATGGCATGCGACACAAGGAAGTGGCCCAGACGCTGGGCAAGAGCGAAGGCGCGGTGCGCATGCTTCAGGTGCGCGCCATTGCCGCTCTTTCCGAGCTGCTATCGGGAATTGAGTTATTCTCATGAAACAGATACCGCGAGAAACGTTAGCCGAGTGCCTTGATCTGCTGCAGCAGGGACTAAGCGTCGAGCAGATCCTGTCGCGCTTCCCCGAGGACAGCGAAGCCCTGCGTCCATTCCTGGAGACGGCCGTCCGGCTCTCGCGCCTGGCCCACGCGCCCACGCTGGCAGCAACGCGCCGCTCCAGAGACACCGTTTTGCAAGAGGTAGACGCGCTTGGCGAAAGTCGTGGCCTTGGCGCGCCGCTTTGGCTGTGGTTGCGGCAGGCGCTGGCGCCCGCAGTCGCCTTCGCCGTGCTACTCCTGCTCTTCGCCGTCGCCCTGCCGCAAATCTCGGCTTCCGCCCTGCCCGGCGATAGCCTTTACGCCGGAAAGCGGCTCGTGGAACGGGCGCAGCTGGTGTTGGCCTCCGGCCCCCAGCAACGCGCGACGCTGCTAACCCGCTTCAACGAGGAACGTATTCGCGAAGTTGAGGCGCTGCTCGATAGCGGTCGCCAGGCCGAGGTGCAATTCGAGGGTCAGATCGCAGAAGTAGAAACCGGCTACTGGACCGTCGCCGGGATACGGGTCAATCTGAGCCGGGAAACAACTGTCGAAGGAGCGCCCTGGCCCGGAGCCCGTGCCCGGGTCCACGGCCGCACGCAGGATGGCCGTCTCCTGGCCCGCCGTCTGGTCGTGTTCGGAGACCCCCCGCCCCAGCCTGAGCCCACGCTCACGGCGACCCCTTCGCCCACAGCCACGCCAACGGGCGCCGCGTCCCCGTCCCCCACGCCCACGGCGACGGCGACGGTCACTCCCACGCCGGCCGAAACACTCGAGCCCCTACCGTCATTGACCCCCGCGCCTCCTGTTAGCACCAGCGCGCCCCCGGCGCCCAGCCCCACAAGCGACGACGGCGACGACGACAACGACAATGATGACGACGATACCAATGAGAACGACGACGACAACCAGAATGAGGGCGGCGGCGATGACGATGGCAACGACAACGACGACGACAACGACAACGAAAATGACAACGGCGGCGATGACGACGGTGGCGACGATGATGACGACGATCTGAACGAGGATGACGATAACGGCAATGAAAGCAGTGACGACTAGCATCACGCTCGGCAACGTTGAGCGTCGCATCTCCTCCAAAACCCGGGCGCGCCTGCGCCTGCTGGCCACCGCCGGCATCCTGCTGGCCCTGTTCGGCGCCGGCCTGGCCTTCGTGCAATACGGCGCAGCCGGTCTGGTGGGCAACGACGGTTACTACCACATGAAGATGGGCTACCTGATGCGCACCGAAGGATTGACGCCGTCCTTCCCCTACCTCCCCCTCACCATTCTCAATGAAGCCGCCTTCTACGACCATCACATGCTCTACCACGCCTATCTGGCGCTCTTCGCCGGTCTCGACCCCGCCCTGGACGGCGGCGCCAGCCTCACGCAAGGCGCCAAAGGTGCCAGCATCCTATTGCCGGCCCTTGCCTTCCTGGTCGTCTGGTGGCTGCTGCGTCGCCAGAACGTGCCCTTTGCCGCCGTCTGGTCCCTGGCGCTGCTCGCCGTCTCCGAAGCGTTCCTCTACCGCATGAGCATGCCGCGCGCTCAGTCGGCCTCCCTCTTGCTGCTCTTGCTGGGGCTACACTTGCTGCTGCAGGGGCGCCACAAATGGCTCTTGCCCCTGGGCGCCGTCTACGTCTGGACCTACAACGGGTTCCCCCTGCTCATGGTCATGGCCGCCGTCTACTTTGTGGCCACGTGGCTATTGCACAAGGAGTTTGCCTGGAAGGCCTTACTCTACCCCGGGCTCGGAATTCTGCTCGGCCTGATAATCAACCCCTACTTTCCCGCAAACCTGGAATTCATCCTCGGGCATCTGGCGCCAAAAGTAGGCCAATCGACCACGCCGGTGGGCAACGAATGGTCACCCTACCGCACCTGGACGGTCGTAGAAAACTCCGGCGTGGCCCTGGGCGCCTTCTTGCTGGCCGTCCTGGCGCTGGGTTGGCGCGAGGAGCGCATTGACCGCAATTCGCTGGTGGCCCTGGGCCTGGCCGCGGTCTTTGGCGCCATGCTGCTCTCTTCGCGCCGCTTTGTGGAGTACTTTCCGCCCTTTGCCCTCATCTTCTTGGCCTTCAGCGCCGCTCCCCTCTTACACGACTGGCAGGCCCGCTGGCGTCGCCGCCGCACGCCGGCGCAAATCATCCTGGCCCTGGTCGTGGTGGGCACGCTGGCCTACGCCACGTTCGTCACGCTAAACGACGCCAGAGATCTGGTGGCCCGCAGCAAGGCCCCTGACCACTACGCCGCTGCCGCGCTCTGGCTGCGAGAGACGGCCGGCGACGACCTGCGCCTCTTCCAGACGGACTGGGACGACTTCACACGCCTCTTCTTCTACGGCGGCGACGCCACCTACACCGCCGGCCTCGATCCCACCTTTATGGAGCTGCAGAATCCTGAGCTCTACGCCGAGTGGGTGGACATCACGCGTGGCGATGTAGAGCAACCCGCCGCCGTCATCCGTGACCGCTTTGGCGCCAACTACGTCTTCTCCGACCTCAACCATGACGACTTCCTGGAAGAAGCCGCCGCCGATCCCGACCTGCAAGAACTATACCGCGACGAATACGCCGTCATCTACGCCTTGCGGCCTCCCACACCCGGACATACAACAGCAAACAGCCTAAGCGATTCTTAAATCGGCGTTTATCTGCGGCATCTGCGTTAATCTGCCAAGCAACGCACGCACCACGCGTTGCCATCTGCGGCCAATTCCCACCGAAACTAGCCACACATCACAACCTCAAAGTACAATACCCCCCATGATTACAATACTCACCCCCTACTTCCTCGACCAAC
>CAYSMQ010000462.1:0-3938 GCA_964432035.1 uncultured Ardenticatenaceae bacterium | reverse complement strand
GGCTTACCGTACCCTTGAGAAACATGGTTTCACCAACGTCTACCGCTATCCAGGCGGCATCACAGAGTGGATGGAAGCGGGATATCCGATGGAAGGGAGTGAGGTGGCGGTCTAAATGATTAACCAGCAGCTAACGTCACATGCCTGAAATTGCCCGCTTCTACGGTATCATTATCCGTATCTTTTATGAAGCAGAGCGCCACCAGTTGCCGCACTTCCACGCGGCCTATGGTGAATATGTCGCTAGCTTTACAATTGACCCGCCGGCCCTGCTGGCGGGTCTTATGCCTCGTAAACAACACAACCTTATAATTGCATGGATTGAATTGCACCAGGTGGAACTTTTGGATAATTGGGAACGGGCAAAACAACAACTGCCGTTAAAGCGGATTGAAGGTCTGAAATAGGAGCGACTGATGATAACCGTAGCAATTCAAATGCACCGTATTACTGCTTTTGTAATAGTAGATGACTACACTATTCGAGTGACATTCCAGGATGGATTTGAACGCCTAGTTGATCTCGAGCCCATTCTTTTTGGTCCCATCTTCGGTCAGTTACGTGACCAAAAACTGTTCAGTGCCGTAACGCTAGATTCCAATTTTGGTGCACTTGTATGGCCAAATGGCGCCGATATCGATCCCGCGGTATTGTACAATTGGCCGGAACATATGGAGCGCATTGCGGAACGGCACAAGAGCGCTTCACAGCCTTAAGAGTGGAGTGTTGTTTGTTCGGTCGATTCTATCATTTCTTTATCCTTCCCCCTTCACATAGCGATCGAAGAAGGCCACGGACCGCTCCATCGCCGTGGAAAAATTAAACTCCAGATCGTGATTGTCTCCCTCGTACAGATATAGCTCCACAGACTTACCGGCCGCCTCTATCTCTTCTGCTAGTAGCTCCGACAAGATGTGCGGCACGCTCGTGTCTTCTGTGCCGTGATGCAGTTGCAGCGGCGCGGACAAATCGGAAACGTAACTATTAGCCGATATCGCCGCCCAGAACGCCGGATTTTCTTGCGGTGATCCGTACTCTTCCATCAGATCGCGACGCCAGGAACGACGCGTGCTGCTGGGATCCGGCGTCCGTGTCGGACGCGAGCGGCGCCAATGCTCCAGAAGGTCGGGATACGAGCCCACCACGCCGGCCCAGATTACCCCTGCTTTGATTTCAGGGTTAATGACCATCGAGCGCAAGGTGATATAGCCGCCCATAGAGTGCCCCCACATGCCGATGCGATTGGGATCGACGTCGGCGTGTGACTTCACCGCTTCCAGTCCATTCAACACGTCCACCGTATAGGCCGGTGAGCTGTACGCCCCTTCGGCCTCTCCTTCCGAGTCGCCGTGTCCGCGATAGTCAGAACGAAATACGATATATCCATTCTGCGCGAAGCCTTCGACGTAGAATTCATACCGTTCTGTGCTGCGATAGATCTCCGGCGGAATGTAGCCGTGATTGAAGATGATGACGGGCCAACCCTGCGGCGGGCGCTCTTCGCGCGGTACGGTCATGTAGGCGTAGATCTTGTGTCCATCAGACAGGTAGGAGTAGATGAACCGTTCGTATCCGGGCCCCCACGTCAGGGTAGCCTCCAGCGTCAACCCGCTCTCGCCATAGGTGCGCCGGCGCATGGCCTCGATGTCTAGCGGATGTCGGGGCGTTGCAGTCGCCGTTGCCGTTGCCGTCGCCGTCGGGGCCAGCGTCGGCGTATCTTCCAACTGTGGCGCCGGCGTGGCGCTGGCGACCACGGGCGGTGGCGCGATTGACGTAGCCGTTGACACCGAGATTGGCGTGATGGTCATCGTTTCCTCGGCAGCTGCCACGACTGCCGCCGGCGTCTCCAGGTCCACCACGTCCGGATTTTGGGCGCAGCCTACCAGCAATACGACGACTGCAAACGCGAGTGGTATAACGCGTCTTGTTACGTTTTCCATCAATCCCCTCGTTTCTTTTTCCTTTTGCAGGCACCTGCGTCGCAGGTGCGCGCTCCATTAAAAGACAGGAGGGGATTGCTTGTCAACTTTTCTACGTTTATTTTCAGATCGACTTCGCGCGCTCACTCGGCCGCGGCGCTAGCCGGCAGACAGCTCGCACCGGCGCTTTCGGGCGTCTCGTACACCCGGTAAAGGTGGTCTTCCCGCACGATGCAATATCGTTGCAGCAGGTTTGCTGCTCCATAAAAACTGTCGCTGAGCGAGGCCAGATAGACCGGGCGTTGTGGCAAGGCTTCGTCCACACGCTGCGCCGCCAGTTGCGCTTCAAATTGGAAGGGATCGACCGTTGGCCATCCTGCTACTTCCACATCCCGCCGCACGCCCTCTACGGCGATAAAATAGCGCAAGATGAAGTACTCGTCGGTATCCACGTACCACTCGGCGACGACCAGTGACTGCGGCGGCAACTGTTGTAAGACCTCTTCTCCGAAATCATAGGCCTCTTGATCCCCGCGCTTGTTGGGATTGAGGTAGTAATTCAGGCCGTCGCGCACGCCGTTGCCCACCTGCGGAATACCGAACGCCGTTTCCGTCACGCCCGCCGCACGCAGCGTCGCCGGCGCTACAGCATACACGACGGGCATCAAAACCACGTTCAATGCCAGTGCGGCAACCAGCCATCGTTGCTTGCTCGGTGCCAGCCGCTCTATTAACTGCGCCGCGCCCATAGCCATCGCTGCTGCCCAAAAGACGTGTGCGCCCAGAAAGAACGCGAACTGGTCCGAGACCTGGTACACGAGACCAAACCCCAGGTAAACTACGTACAGGGCCAATGCAGCGCGCCAAAACTGCGAAGCGAGCTTCGGTCTCCGGCGTCTTCCGCGCCACCAGCCGTAAAGACCCAGCGCCACACCCAGTGGACTAAACTGGTAAAACAGAAAAACGAGGTAGGATACGACGCTTTGCGCCAACAGCCCCGGCGTTAGGGCCAGCGACCCCTGCAAAAAAGTGGCCCCCACAGCGGGCCCCATCACTTCCGAAACAGAAAACGTGCGCAGCAGGCGTAGGAATTGGATGAGGTAGGGGGAGAAACCCAGGAGAAAGAAGAAGAGATTAGAGATTAGAGATTTGAGATTAACTGCCCATTCCCTAATCCCCAATCCCCAATGTCCAGTCCCCAGTCTCTTGATCCCCCACGCCCCCACCACCAACAACGCCAACAGATGATTTGCCGCGCCCAGGCCCAGGGCAAACGCTGCCGCGTTCAAATATCGTTGGCGGCCTGTTTCCTGGTAACGTTCGTACAAAAGGACCGTCGCCAGTAGCAGGAACGTGAACAGTGTGTAGACTTCCGGCGTCGCCGCATGCCACCAGAAGGTATGCGATACGCCAAGGGCCAGCGCTGCAAACAGCGCCGCGGGCAGTGACTCCAGGCGCCGCACGCACCAGTAGAAAAACAGGGCAACCGTCCCCGCACCGGAGAAGGCGGAAACGAAGTTCACCAGCCATAGCGGCTCAACCGAGGGTAATGATTGCACCAGCACGTGACCGAGCATTACGTACAATGGGTGATCCCATGCCGCAACCCCCAGCCGCGCAAAAGGCCAGGGATCGGGCGCGAAGGTTACGTCCACCATCTCGGCAAAAATAAACGACTCTGCCGTAATCGCTTCCCGCTGCAACCGGATGCCATCTCCCCAGGCCAGTGACGGTTGTAACGTAATGGTGTAGAACAGTAACGCCAGCACAAATAGGACGAATGCAAGCCGCGATGATTTCATAGACGCCCAATTATACCGGCCTAAAACATCAATGGTACCCAACCCCCAATCTCCAATCTCTAATCCCCAGTCTTCTCCCCTCGCCCTCGTTACCGGCGCCACCGGCATGCTCGGTAGCCATACCACCGCTTACCTGCACCAGAAAGGCGTGCGCGTGCGCGCTTTCGTGCGCCCGCAAAGCGACGTGACGCACCTGAAGAGCGCCGGCGTCTCGCTC
>CAYSMQ010000461.1:0-3943 GCA_964432035.1 uncultured Ardenticatenaceae bacterium | reverse complement strand
TCAACTTCACCTGGTGGGTCAACCGCAAAGACGTAGATGGTCGCAATATCTTCCAGGGCGGTTTTCTGGGTCTAGACAATATCAGCCTCTTCGACCGCAGCGCGCCGCTACCTGCCGACGGTCATCTGGACCAGTCTGACGGCACGGCCTGGATGGCCTTCTTCTGCCTCAGTATGCTACAGATGGCCCTGGAGCTGGCCCGCGAGCAGCCCGTATATGAAGATATGGCCACCAAGTTCTTCGAGCATTTCCTGGCCATCGCCCGCGCCATGACCAATCGCGGCGGCCATGGCGTCAATCTCTGGGATGAGCAGGACGGATTTTTCTACGATGCTCTGCATGGACATGACTGCGCCGTTCAACCGCTCAAAGTGCGCTCCATCGTGGGCCTCATTCCCCTCCTCGCCGTGGAAACTTTAGAATCCGACCTTCTAGACTTGCTGCCCGATTTCAGCCGCAGACTACGTTGGTTCGTTCATCACAAATCCGAACTTGCCGGCAACGTCGCTAGCATGGATGTACCCGGCGCCGGCAAGCGGCGTCTGCTGGCTATACTCTCTCGCGAGCGCCTGCTGCGTGTGTTGCAATATCTGTTAGATGAAGAGGAGTTTCTCTCGCCGTACGGCATACGTTCCCTTTCCAAAATTCACCAGGAACCCTACAGACTCACCATTAAGGGACAGACTTTCCAAATTGCATATGAGCCGGCGGAGTCACGCAGCGCCCTCTTTGGCGGCAACTCAAACTGGAGAGGCCCGATATGGTTTCCCATCAACTATCTCATCGTCGAATCGTTACAAAAATTTCATCATTATTACGGCGACGACCTAAAAGTCGAATTCCCTACCAGCTCCGGCAATATCCTGAGCCTGCGAGGTGTCGCCGATGCCCTCTCCCGCCGTCTTGTGTCCCTCTTCCTGCGCGACCAGGACGGGAACCGGCCCGTCTATGGCGGCGCGCACCTTTTCCAGGACGATCCCCACTGGCGCAACCATCTGTTTTTCCATGAATATTTCCATGGCGATAACGGCGCGGGGCTCGGCGCCAGCCACCAGACAGGTTGGACGGCTCTTATAGCTAAGCTGATTCAGCAGTCTGGCCCGTCCGGCTCCTGATTGCGAGCGGTCAGTTCAGATACTGGCGTACCGTTCGGCCCAGGTCGTTGCCAGCAGATTTACGAATACAAACAGCATAAAGGGGAGCGTCAGAAGGAAGATGCGCCCGTCAAGGCGTGTTGCCGCCACACTGAAGCCGAAGGCCGGCAGCAGCATGCCACCCAAAAAAGCGTTGGTCAGCGCGCCCCAGCCCCGCCAGGCCAACGACAGTGGAGGCAGTGAATACATCCAGCCGCCGAGCACGCCTAGTGCTAGCAGGAGTAGCGAGACCAGTGGTAGGAGGCCAAGCACCGTAGCGCTCAGCGCCACCAATAATCCGAGCGTTAGTGCAAGCTGGGCCGCCCGCATGGCGGTTATTCTGGACGCGCCATACTCTTCGAGTGCTCCGCTGCCACCAGAAAATGGCGTGCGTACCGTGCGCGCGTCGGTTTCGAAGTCGGCGTATTCGTTGGCGTAGTGAATCGAGGCACTCACCAACAGTAGCGCAAGAAGTGAAATCAGGTAAGTGCGTGGCTGAAATTCGCCCGGTGGCAGGGATAACAAAATGCCCCAGCTGTAGATCAGCGTCACAGCAGCTAGCTGCGTGGGCCGCGCCATGCGCCAATAAAGGGTGATTGTCTGCAAGTAACTCATAGTCAGAAGGACATGGTGTGCCGGTTCTTCTTGTGCCTTGCCGCCAATACCAATGATGAACATCGGCGGCGAGAATAACCGTGAAGTGGCTTACAAAGGGGTCTGTTCGCGTGACTCCTCAACCTATTTCTTTTGAGAGAACCAACGTCACCCCAAATCGGTGAACATTTTCACTGTTTGTAACGTGCGATTTCTGGGTTAATAGGAATCAGAATGTTTTTTACTGACCAAAATTGAAAGTGGTGTGGCTGCTAGTGGAGATGATCGATGTGCGTAAAAAGATCCCTGGCGCCCGCCTATTCTGGAGAGTGTAACGATGGCAACCTTAGGTGGTTGGGAATGGGTGATCGTATTAGCCGTGGTGTTGTTGGTCTTTGGTGTAGGCCGTGTGGGAAAACTGGGTAGCGAGCTTGGTCGCGGTGTCAGTGCCTTTCGAGAGGGATTGCGTGAGGCTCAGAACGTAGAAGAAGTCGAGGGGTGAATTCTGTCATATGATACGTCTCGCATGCGAGCCTGATGTTTGTCACAATCGTCAGCTGGCACCTGACGGAGATCCTGTCGACTGAGCGGTGACACGGCTGAATGAGAGAAACGGCCCGGGCACCCACCCTTCGTTCGGTGACTCGGCCCCCACTATCTTTACCAGATAGTAATCGGTCACCGGATTCTGCTGGTAGAGAATGACCTCAACTTCGCTGCCGTGAGTGGCCTGCGCGACGATTTCCATGCGCAGGTGACTGTCGTATAGCATCACTTCTGGCTGCACCATCTCTCCCTCGTAGATACCCGTCAACCAGGCTTGATTATCGGACCCCCATGGAGTCGGGATTCCGCACAGCGAGGGATCGGGGTTATCGGGAAAAGGTAATGCCGGCACGTCGGGGTCCCGCCGTTCGGCGATCATTGCCGCATAGGTGGGCTCCAATGTAGGATGTGTGGCTACGATGAGCGGTGGTGTTGGCGTCGCGGTCGGGTCGTCGCCCTGTCCAATCCTCTCAAGCTGCTGGCTACCAGCGTCGCACGCGGCGCTACTAAGCGCGACGGTGACAAGAAGCACTACTATCGCCACGAGGCGCGCGTGCTGTCGGCGAGAGATATCTTTCATAGCAGTTCAGTGAATAAAGATACGCGTCAGAAGTTTTTCTTTCTCAGTGTGTGCCTTGAAGAATACAATTTTTCTAGGGGAGCGTCTGTAGTCTCTCTAACAATCCCCTTGTGTGAAAAAAGATCGTCGCTTCCCCGTCATAGAACCTGCGTCACTTCCGCGCCCACAAATAAGCGACCGCCAATCGCCGGATCCCTTGCCCCGCTTCCGCCTGTGGCCTCAAGTGCGTCTCTAAGGCTTCGCGCTCGGCCGGCGTCAGTACCTCTTCCATGGCCTCGGCGAGCGTGGGGATTTTGGGATTGCCGGCCGAATTGACCAGCGTCTCCCATTTCATTGGCTCTACGGCGTCTATGTTGGCTTCCAGTCTCAGATGGACCTCCTCAAACCCGGCTTTCTCGACCATTGCCAGTAGGTCACGCTCGTCGAAGTCGAGCATGGGATCCTTTTCGCGAGGCTGTAGCCGCTCGTAAAGCTCCCGGACCTTAGCAGCCGGCTCTTGTACCAGCGTGACGTCGAAGAACCAGAAGCGCGTGGGATCATCTCTCTGGAAGTAGACGTTGATGGGCTCAAAAAGCGAAATGCGTCCACCCGGTCGTAATAACCGGTAGAACTCCGCGAACGCTGCTTCCTTGTCCGCCACGTATATCAGAACGGAGCGCGTTGTAACGACGTCTACAGATTCACTTTGCAGCCCGAGCCGTTCGGCCGGTGCAACAACCAGGTGGCAACGTTCCTCGACCGCCATCTCCTTCGCCAGTTGCGCGGCGTGGGCCAGCAAGTCGTGCGAAATGTCGCTCATTATAACGCGACTGTCTGGCACTTGTTCTAACGCGCCAAAGGCAATCAATCCGTCGCCGCTGCCCACATCTAGAAGAAGCTCTTCGGCTTGCAGCTCGGTATGCGCCAGGACCGTATCCCGGATCGGATACAGCTCGTCCATAAATCGCTGAATTCGCGCTGGATCACCACCAAATCGTCTTCGTAGTAACCACGCCGCCCATCGATCCTGTTTGCTCATTATCAGTGCCTGAAGTGCCGTGCACCGGTGAAAACCATAGACAACCCCAGCTTATCGGCGGCGTCAATCACG
>CAYSMQ010000460.1:0-3960 GCA_964432035.1 uncultured Ardenticatenaceae bacterium | reverse complement strand
CGTTGGAATTTGACTTTGGCGCCAGAAAAGCTCTATAATGCTCGAGACAATTGCATAAACGCAATGCTGGGAGGAGTAAGCGGTGCGGATCCTGACAGAGAATGGGGTCGCCGGCTGGAAGCCCCTACAGGTTATGTCCGCTGAAGGTCGCCCGGTATGCTTGCCGAAGAAATTGCGTCACCGCTAGCAGAATGGTGGGGCAAGAGTAGAACGGCACGGGAGCGCCCGATACAGCGACGTTCCCATCCCGGAGACGGCGTGGGAAAAGGAGAGCGCGTGCCGGTAACGTCGCGCGAAGTGAGGTGGTACCGCGGAAGGCAACCCTTTCGTCCTCGACGTCAGAGGATGGAAGGGTTTTTTGTTTCCGGAGGTCATGGAAATGTCTTTACCAAAACGGTATAATCCGAACTTGTTCGAGCCAAAGCTTGCAGAAAAATGGCGTCAGGACGGCGTTTATCACTTCGATAGGACGTCAGAACGCCCCCTCTATAGTATTGACACCCCGCCCCCGACGGTCTCTGGTAACTTGCACCTGGGCCACGCCTATTCGTACAGCCACACAGATTTCATTGCGCGCTTCTGGCGCATGCGTGGTTACAACGTTTTCTATCCTATGGGCTTTGACGATAACGGGCTGCCCACCGAGCGGTTGGTCGAGCGGCGCGAGGGTGTTCGCGCCGAGGACGTCGGGCGCGACGCCTTTATCGAGCGCTGCCTGGCGATTGGCGCAGAGGTTCAGGAATCCTATCGAGCGCTCTTCTCACGCCTGGGTCTATCCGTCGACTGGCACTATGGCTATCGTTCGATCGACCGGGAACCCCGGCGGCTGGCGCAGTGGTCATTTCTCGATCTTTATCGCCGTGGCCTGGCCTACAGGCGTGAAGCGCCTGCAATCTGGTGTCCGTTGTGTCACACGGCATTGGCCCAGGCGGACGTGGATGACTTGCAGCGCGAAACAACCTTCTACACGCTGGAATTCGAACTGGATGACGGCGAAAGCTTGCCCATCGCGACCACGCGCCCGGAGCTTCTGCCGGCATGTGTGGCGATTTTCATTCACCCCGACGATCCACGTGCCGGTAGCTTAGTCGGCAGAAAGGCCACGACGCCTCTGTTCGAGCAGGCAGTGCCGGTGCTGGCTGACCCTGGCGCCGACCCCGAGAAAGGAACCGGCATCGTGATGTGTTGCACTTTTGGCGACATGGCAGACGTGGAGTGGTGGTTCAAGCACGAGTTGCCCGTACGCCAGGCCATCGGACCCGACGGCGCGATGCTGGAGAGCACCGGTCAATATGCCGGACTTTCTATCGGAGAAGCACGCCGCCAAATTGTGACGGAGCTACAGTCTGCCGGGAAGCTATTGGGACAAGAGGCCACATCACAGACGGTGCGCGTGCACGAGCGCTGTGACACACCGGTAGAATTCATCGTTTCCCGGCAGTGGTTCGTGTCGCTCCTTCCTGAGCGCAATTCGCTGCTGGCGGCGGGCGAAGAAATCGATTGGGTTCCGGCGCACATGCAGGCACGCTACGAGCAGTGGGTCGAGAATCTGGGTTGGGATTGGTGTATCTCACGGCAACGGGCCTTCGGCGTGCCCTTTCCTGTGTGGTACTGTGACAATTGCGACGAGCTGATGTTGGCTTCGGAAGACGCCTTGCCCGTGGATCCCGTAGAGACGCCCCCGGACGCGCCGTGTCCACACTGTGGCGAAGAGGCGTTCACGCCGGAAACGGACGTCATGGATACGTGGGCCACTTCGTCGCTCACGCCGCAAATCGCGGGCCACATGTTTGAGGATCCCGTGCTTTACGAGATGGTGTATCCGTTTTCGCTTAGACCGCAGGCACACGATATCATTCGCACCTGGGCCTTCTATACCATCGTCAAATCGCAATTCCATTTCCAAAGTAAGCCGTGGCAGACGATCACCCTTTCCGGTTGGGGACTTGCGCCCCAAGGCGCGGGCAAGATCAGCAAGAGCCGCGACGACGGTCCGCTGGATTTCATGGAGACGATGGAGCGCTACTCGGCCGACGCCGTGCGCTACTGGGCGGCGAGCACAGGATTCGGAAAGGACAGCGTTATCGACGAACGCAAGATCAGCGCCGGATCAAAGTTGGCGACCAAGCTGTGGAATGTGGCCCGATTCTCCGAGCGCTTTCTAGAAGGAGCGGCGGATGCAGCTTCCGCGCCACCTCTAACGCCGGCGGATCGCTGGATCCAGTCGCGCTGCCAACGTCTGATCGAGCGCGTGACGACGCTCATGGAGAGCTATGACTACGCAACGGCAAAAAGTGAAATTGAGACTTTTTTCTGGACCGAATTTGCCGACAACTATCTGGAAATGGCCAAGAAGCGTCTTTACGACGGCGGCGACGCAGCGCGTGGCGCGCAAGTCACGCTGCGCATGGCGCTGCTGACAACTCTAAAGCTGCTCGCGCCCTTCATGCCTTATATCACGGAGACCATCTACCAGTCGCTATTCGAGGAAGAGGGCACCATTCACCGCGATAGCTGGCCCGAGGCGCGACGGGCGCTGTTTGACGAGGAGGCCGAGGCGTTAGGCATAGAACTTGTGACCATTGCCGGCGCCGTGCGACGTTATAAGAGTGAAGAAAATATGTCCCTGGCTGCCGAACTTGCGCAGCTTCACCTGCTGGTTGCCGACGAAGAGACGCAGTCGCGGTTCCGAGCAGCCGAGGCCGATCTTGTCAGCGTCACACGGGCACGAAAAGTGATTGTGAGCCGCGAATCGAACGGCAATGCATTCGTCCTGGAACAAACGGAGTCAGCGCGCATCTCGGTCAATCCCTGACACTTGCTATCTTGAGCACGAGCGTAATAGGAGAAGGAGTGATGATGAAAAGCTACGATTATGCTAAGAGACATGGGTTTCGCGAGATCACCTGGGACCAATTCAATAGCCTGAGCAACCGGCTCGTGGAATCGCTGGCACAACACAACCTCGACATGGTACTCGGCATTGCCCGCGCCGGCCTCTTCCCAGCAACGGCGGTGGCCTGCAAGATGCGCCTGGAGCTATATCCGCTGCGTGTGACGCGTCGCGAAGGCGACCGCGTGGTGCGCGAGCATCCGGTGTGGAAGGTCGGTTTGCCAGACGAGGTCGCGGGCAAGACGATTGCCGTCATAGATGAGATGGCAGACAGCGGCGAAACGTTGCGCATGGTAGCAAACGAGGCAAGGAACAGGGATGCAGCAGAAGTCATTTCGGCCTCGCTGGTGGCGCATAGCTGGGCCGAGCCGTTTCCCGACGTCGTGGCGCTGACCAGTGACGCTCTGATCATCTTTCCCTGGGATAAACGTGTTTACAGCGGGGCCGAGTGGCGCCTGCACCCCGAGCTGGGCGAAGCGCTCGCCATGCGCAACCCCCTATCCAACTGAACTGCATTTTGGACAGTTGCCTAGCCATTCTTCCAGGTCTTCCCTAATAGAACGAGCGATGTTGCAGCGTTGCCACCGTTCTACAATAGGGGCAATGATACGTGGCGCAGCGGTATCGTTCGGGTTGTGCCAATATCTGCACTTGATCTCGATCACGGCAAATTCAACGGAACAGTTGGAGGATCTAAATGGCTACAGCATTAACGGAACTATCTGACGCGCTGGCTACAGCAGTGGAAAACGCCGGTAAGTCAGTTGTGCGTGTGAAGGGCCGGCGGCGGCTTGGCGCCAGCGGCATCGTCTGGCGCGATGACGGCACGATTGTGACCGCCAACCACGTCGTCAAGCGCAATGACGGCGTGACGGTTACCCTGCCGGATGGCGAATCTCACAATGCGACCGTCGTCGGTCGCGATACGTCAACCGATCTCGCCGTGCTACGCGTAGAAGGCGAGAACCTTGTCCCCGCCGAGCGCAGCGAGGACCTGAAGGTCGGACACCTGGTACTGGCCCTGGGCCGTCCGGGCCAGACCGTGCAGGCAACGTTGGGTATCGTCA
>CAYSMQ010000459.1:0-3964 GCA_964432035.1 uncultured Ardenticatenaceae bacterium | reverse complement strand
CGTCGATGGTAACCGGGGTGTCCTCTTCTTCTTCGAAGAGACCCTGCTCGCCGTTGTCGGCGTATAGCACAGCGTGTAGCCGGCGCGTGGTCTCGCGCCAGTTGAAGCGCACGACCACGTCATCCGTCTCCCCCTCTTGCACGGGGGATAGGCCCAGCATGTGACCCGGGTCGCCGCCATCGTCGGCGTGCACGGCGATCCAGCCGGGCGCGCCGGCCATCACGCTGTCGACGAGGACCTGTCCATCCTGCCCGATGGTCTGGTCGGCCACGGCGACGGCGGGTACGATGACGCGCACGTCGACGTCGACCGCAGCGCCCACGGGCTCGCCGTCCACTTCGAGGGGTTCGTCGGCCTGGGGATACTCAAACTCTCCCGCCTGGCCTGTGTCTTCATGCAGGCGCACGTGCAGGACGGGCGTCAGGCCAAAGGCATCCACGGGCACGACGACATCGCTACTCTCGCCGGCCTCTATGGGTACGTGGCCCAATACCTCGCCGGGCGCGCCTTCGTCGTCGGCATAAACGACAAGCCAGCCGTCTTCCAGGGCAAAGACGCTGCTGACGACAAATTGGCCATCTTCGTCTACGGCCTGTTCCAGCGCTTCCACTTCAGGTTGCGGCACAGGCGTGGCCGTGGTGGTTGCCGTGGGGCTTGGCGTCGGGGTGGGACGCGCGGTGGCCGTGGCCTGCGGCGTCTCGACTTCAGCCGTGGCGGTCGCCGGCTCTTCGTCATCATCCTGTGCGCAGGCCGCCGGCAAGAGTAAAACCAAGAGGAGTATCAGTCGTTTCCAGTGCATATTCGCCTGATTGTAAAGTTTTCGGTGGAAATGCCAAACGAGGGCGTGTACCGGCGACGGCTGTATGATAATATTTATCTTGTTGGTCGTTGCGCAGGGAGGTCATAGACATGAACGAGGAAACCGCATCAACTTTGCCACGCGAGCGCCTGCGCGGGGAGCTGGAGGCGACGCGGCGGGCTTATCACGAGCTGCTGGCGGAGATTCCGGACGCGGCCTGGGACAGACCAACTGCGAATGCGGCGTGGACGGTGCGACAGATGATGTTCCACATCACGTTGGCCCTGCGCTTTCTGCCCGCCGACGTAGCCCTGATGCGTCGCGGGCGCATGCCTGCCGTGCCTCCGTGGCTTTTCAATGCGCTCAACGAATGGTACACGCGCTTTATGGGTAAGCGGCAAACGCGCGCGTCTCTGGCGGCGGAATATGACAAGCGACACGCTGCCGTCGTGAGCCTGCTGGAAACGATTGAGCCTGAGGAGTGGGCGCTGACAGGTGAGTATCCGGACATTAACCGCAACCTGGAAGGCACGCGCTCCATGGCCGACATGTTTCATTACATATCCGTGCACTTCGACGAGCACGCCGCCGACATACGCCCGGCGCTGGAACGCGGGGACCACGAACAGAAGAAGCAGCAGGCCGCCCGTCCGCCACAAGGAATTGCTCGTCTCCTTTACCGCGCGCCCCTGATGGTCTATCGTCTGCGCCTGGGCTGGTTGTTAGGCGGTCGCTTTCTGCGCCTGACGCACACGGGGCGCAAGAGTGGGCTGCCGCGGCAGGCGGTGCTGGAAGTGATAGAGCATGAGGCAGAGACGGACACGTTCTATGTCGTTTCTGGCTTTGGGCGCCAATCGCAGTGGTTCAAGAACGTCAAGGCCGACCCAGAGGTTACGATTCAGGTTGGCCCTCGCCTGCTGGAGGCCAGGGCCGAGGTGCTGGACGAGCAGGCGTCGGGAAATAAGCTCGTGGATTATGCCCGCCGGCACCCGTTCGCCGCGCAGGCGCTCACGCGCGCTTTGGGCTATGAGCTGGATGGATCCGAGGAACAGTTACGGCACCTGGGCGCGGACCACATGCCCGTCGTGGCTCTGCGCACCCGGCGCGTCCTGCGCCAGACGCCCGACGCCACCCAACTCGCGGCGCTGGCTCTGGTGCTCGTGGCCTTGCTCCTGCCTCTGCTGCTGCGTTTTGCTCGATGCCGACGGCGGACGACGGACGGCAGACGGCGGACGGCAGTTCGCAATCACTAATCCCCAATCTCCAGTCCTCACTCTCCAATCTCTAATCCCCTCCTAACCCCACATTTCTAAAATTCTAACGTCGCACCGTTCATAATGTTCCCATGCGCATCCAGACCAGAGAAAAACGGCGTCTCGCGCTACCTGCAATTCTTCAGGCGCACCCCACTCTTTTGGCGACGCTCATCTTTTCGCTCATTGTCGTCGCCGGCTCCTTGCCGATTCTCACGCGCCTTAACAACGTGGTGGTGGGCGACGACATTGACGTGTACATCAATCTGTGGGCCGACTGGTGGGCGCTGAAGGCGTGGACGGAGCCGGGCGTCTCGCTGTGGCAGAGCGATTATATCTTCTATCCGCGCGGGGCCGACCTGACGTATCATAGTTTTAGTCACCTGAATACGGCCGTTTCGCTGCTGCTGCGCCCCGTTTTCGGCGCGCTCGGCGCGTACAACGTGACCATTCTGGCCAACTATGTGCTCATCGCGCTGTCCATGTTCCACCTGGCGCGGGCACTCACGGCCTCGTTCGGCGCGGGTCTATTGGCGGGCATCGTCTTCGCTTTCAATTCCCACGCGCTATACCAGAGCTGTCACCCCGTCTTGCTCAGCATCTGGGTGCTGCCTTGGACAACGCTGTTTCTGCTGCGCGCGCTGGGTGTGGGGGAGATAGGCGGCGAACGCCACGACATGAAGCGCAATGCGCTGCTGGCGGCCTTTTTCGTCTTGCTCGCGGCGCTGGTTAGCGTGCTCATGCTAGTCATCCTGGCCCTATGGCTGGTCCTGCTGCTTGGCGGTCTAGCCCTGGCCCGCCGCCTGCAACCGACCCGGCATTGGCGTCCGCTGGCCCTCTTTGCCGCGGCCTCGACGCTTCTGGCGCTGCCCGTGGTGTGGCCTGTGCTGGCGGAGGGGGTGCTGAGCGGTGACGCCAGTTTCGTGACCAATCCGGAACATTCTCTGGTCACCGATCTGGCCTCACTCGTTATACCGCACTGGGTGCACTGGTACGTGCGCGGCATCTACATCGGCATTCTGCCCGCCGCGCTTTCGGTTGTGGCCCTGTTGCGACGGCGTCGCGCGCTGCCCTGGTTGGCGCTTTTCGTGGCAGGACTGCTGATGGCCATTGGCCCCGTGCCCATGCTGGACGGCGAGCCGCTTGACGTTACCTTGCCCTGGTCGACGTGGTTGGCCCTGCTGCTGCGCAATACCTATCGCCTGAACATTCTGGCGTCGCTGGGCCTGGCCATGCTGGTGGCACAGGGCTGGATCGTGGTGCGGGAGCAGCTGCCGTCTCGCCTGCGGCAGCGGGGCGGTCTGGCGAGCGGCGTGCTGGCGACGTTGCTGGCTCTGTTCATTGTGCTCGAGTATCTGGCGCCGGGCATGCCTTACACGCGCCTTTCCGCCCCGCGTTTCTATGGCCAGATTCTGGCCCCCATGCCCGCGGATACGACGGTGGCCATTGTGCCTACGGCGCGCCAGGTGGATAAGGTGCATCTCTATTACCAGACGATTCACGGCAAGCGGATGACCAACGGCGTGCTCTCGCGACCGGATGGCAACACGGAGCGCTTTATCCGCAACAATGCGCTGCTGCGCGCAGGCCATTATGAACTGCCGCAAACGCCGGTGCCGTCTGGGGTGCGCGCCCATCGCGCCCTGCGCGAGTTGGCGCTTGCCGGCGTGGACCTGCTTATTGTGGAAAAGGGTTGGTCGGACATCGACGTGGCTGCGTGGCGGGCGGCGATTGCGGAGGAGCCCGTGTATGAGGATGCGGGGGTGATGGTGTATGCGGTGGGGGATTAGAGATTGGAGGGCTTTGCCACTAATTGCACGAATTTTACGAATTAACGAAAGAGGAAAATCTTGTGAAATTGGTGGAATTCGTGGCGGAGAAGGCGGTCGCCTTAGGGAAATTCGAAGATGAG
>CAYSMQ010000458.1:0-3990 GCA_964432035.1 uncultured Ardenticatenaceae bacterium | reverse complement strand
TGCACCAGCGGATCGGCCTGCTCCTTCTCAAGAGGCCGGCGACCATAGACCCACCTGCCGACAAACAGGCCGCCAACTGCCACGACAATGGACGTTAACAAAGGAATGACGTTAAAGGGAAGGGTCGAAATCTCGTGGACGTGGATGCCCAGCTCATTTAGACCGATGAGCGTTTCTTCAATGGTAGCGCCCACGAAATGGTGGAAGTAGTTGTAGAAAATACCGTCCGTACCCAGGAAATTGTCGGGGATTCCCAACCAACCGAAGGCCACGGCAAATATCGACAGTCCAATCAGAGGGATGACCATGAAACTGTCGCTCTCATGAGCGTGTTCCGCCAGCTCCGTACGCGGATCGCCCAGGAAAGTCAGCGAAATCTGCCGCATTGTATAAAATGCCGTCAGAAAAGCGGCCACGACAAGCACCAGGAAAACGAGGAAGGCAAACGCCTCACCATGGGTACCCAGGTAGAACGCTTCGGCCAGGATCTCATCTTTGGACCAGAAGCCGGCCGTAATGAACGGGAAGCCCGAAAGCGCAAAACCGCCGATGACAAACGTCCAGAAAGTGTATGGCATCTTATGGCGCAAGCCGCCCATATTCATCATGTCCTGCGGGTCCGTGTGATGGTCGTGCACCTCCTCGGCGCCGTGCTCCATGCCATGAATGATGGAACCGGACCCCAGGAACAGGAGCGCCTTGAAAAAGGCGTGCGTCAGCAGATGGAAGGCGGCTGCGATATAGGCGCCGATACCAATGGCAGCAACCATGTAGCCCAACTGCGAAATCGTAGAGTAGGCTAGCACACGCTTCACATCATTCTGCGCCACGGCAATCGTCGCCGCCATCAGCGCAGTGAAGGCGCCAATGCCACCGATAATGATGCCAACGGATGGCATGCCTTCCACAGCCGTCGTAATCAGCGGAAACGCGCGCACAATAAGGTAGACGCCGGCCGAAACCATAGCAGCCGCGTGAATGACGGCGCTGACGGGCGTGGGGCCTTCCATCGCATCGGGCAGCCACACGTGCAACGGCCACTGCGCCGACTTACCCACTGTGCCTGCAAAAAGCATGAGGGCCATGGCGCCCAGACCGGTGAAGCCGGCGCTGCTTGCGGCGGCTGCCAGGCTCTCCGCCTGGAACGCCTCGCTAAAACTAAGGGTGCCAAAAACGCTATAGAAGTAGACGATGCCGAGCAACATAATGACGTCCGCTGCCCTTGTCGTCATGAAGGCCTTAATCGCGGCGCGGCGCGGCGAGATCGCCTTCGGATCGTCATATTCCCGCGCATACCAGAAGCCGATCAGCAGATATGAACACAGGCCCATCACTTCCCAGGCCATGAAAAGCAGCAGCAGGTTGTCCGCGACCACCAGCGCCAGCATTGCGCCGCCAAAAAGCGACATAAAGGCGAAGAATCGCGAAAACAGCGGTTCGACGCCGTCGTGCACCGGCGCGCCAAGTACAACGCCCTGTCTCTCTTCTAACCGCCAACGATGGTAACCCACGCTGTAGACCATAATCATTGCCGTCGCAAACGGGACCATGATTAACATCGCTGCGGTCAGGGGATCGACTGCCACGCCCATGGGCAGCCAGTTGGCAAAGTCTGCGCCAAACGGCAGCCAGGCGATGGCGTCGGCAATGACCGTGGGATGCTCCGCGAGTTCGTGAATATGGCCCATGCCATCGACGAAGACGTTCAAGGCCACGATCCAACCAAAGGCCAGCGAAGAGAAAATCCCCAGCCAGGAAATCACCCAACTGAGTGTCTTGTGTCGATTAAAGATGAGGGTAATCAAAAAGAAGGCAAGCAGCGGACCGGCAGGAACAAGCCAGCTTAGCAAAGTCAGTGTTTCTTGCGTCATTACGTTTACCTATTTGTGAGAAGTGGGACTTGAAGCAACAAACTAGCAGGCCGACCATGTGATGACATTCGCGCTCTAATATCCATCCTTAATACTTCAACGTATCCAATTCTTCGGCCACCACCGAGTCGCGCTGGCGATAAATGGATATAACCAATGCCAGCCCCACTGCTGCTTCGGCGGCTGCCAGCGCCAACACAAAAAGAGCCCAAGCCAGGCCAATGGGCCGGGTCGGGGTCAAATAGCGCCAGAACGCCAGGAGATTAATATTTACGGCGTTCAGCATTAACTCGACGGCCATTAGAATAGCCACGGCATTACGTCTTGCCAGCACACCAAAGAGGCCAATGCAAAACAGCGCCGCTGATACAATTACATACCACGATAACGGTATCATTATTCTTCCCTCTCCGGCCAGGCAACGACGATGGCGCCGATGAGGGCTGCCAGCAACAGAACCGATGCCAACTCGAATGGCAGCACGTACTGATCCACACTCACCAGAGCCTGCCCTAACTGCAATACGGATTCTTCTATTACCGGACCGGGCACGTCCGGCGCCATAGCAAACGTTTGCTCGCCGGGTTCCCAGGGCCAGACCTGCAGCGTAACGTATGCGATTATTGCAAACAATACAAGGGACGTAATTCCGCCCAGGATCCACTGGCTGTTGAAAGGCGTCTCTTCGGTCTGCATAAGTCGTCGCGTCATCATGATGGCAAAAATCACCAGAATGGAGATGGCGCCAATATAGACCAACAGCTGAGCGGCGGCGATGAAGCCGGCGTCCAACAGTACGTATAAGCCGGCGACGCCAAGAAAGGATCCCATCAGTGCCAGGGCGGCGCGGAACAGATTGCGATTGGTAACCACGATCCATCCCATGAGCAGCGTGAGAAAACTAATCACGATAAAAACGATCTGTTGTACCATTATTTCTCCGACCTTCAGGCCACAGCAGTCGACGGCTCGCAACTCGGCAACTCAACAGAGGTGAAGAATCGCGCCTTACGAGCCGCGTCAGTTTTTACGGGCTGCCTAATGAGCAGCCTCCAGCACTACGTCAGATTCTTCTACGCGACCCTCTTCGGCGCGTGCCAGGCGCGCCTCGTGCGCCTCTCTTTGTCGTACCGCGCGCCGCCGTAACACTTCAAGGGCACCAAATCCCACCACCAGGTTGCTAACCAGGTGGACCCCGGCGCGATAGTAATCGCCTGCCGTGGCGGGAATCAGCTTGTCGACGACGGCCACGACGAGAAGCAGAAGAAGTGATAGCGGAACCAGGAATTTCCAGTTCAGATCAAGCATCTGATCGATGCGTATGCGCGGCAGTGTGCCGCGAATCCAGATGAACACAAAGTAGACGGCAAACATCTTTACAAAGAAGGCGAGCAGCCCCAATAAGCGCCCAAACGGCTCTGTCTGTTCGAGACCAAAGAGCCGCCAACCGCCCAAAAACAGCGTGGCAAAAAGCCCCGACATGAAGAGGGTGCTAATAAACTCGGCAAGGAAAAACATGCCAAATCTCATACCCCCGTATTCCACATGGAAACCGGCGACAATTTCCGACTCCGCCTCAAGCAAATCAAACGGCGTGCGACCTGTCTCGGCCAACGCCGAAACAAAGAAGATAATCGCCGCCACCGGTACGACGAAGAGGAAAGGCACCGTCTGCGCCCGCACCAGTTCCTGCATGTACATGGAGCGCGCCAGCAGAATGGGAATGACGAGAGAAAGCACCATAGGTACTTCGTAGCTGACAAGCTGCGCCACAGCGCGGAATGCGCCCAGAAGCGCGTACTTATTATTGGAACCCCATCCCGCCAACAGCAACGTCACCACCGACGCGGAGCTAATCGCCAGTATATAGAAAAGACCGATGTTGAGATCCACGCCGATCACTTCTGGTGCAAAAGGTATCACCGCCCACAGAAGCAGGGCCGACATGACCGTCAGCAGCGGCGCCAGGTTGTAGGCGAACAAATCGGCGCCCGCCGGCGTCAGCGATTCCTTTGTAAGAAGCTTGAGAACGTCGGCGACCGTCTGCAAAAGTCCAAAACGTCCACCCACGCGGTTGGGACCAACGCGATCCTGGATTCGGGCGATTACCTTGCGCTCC
>CAYSMQ010000457.1:0-3995 GCA_964432035.1 uncultured Ardenticatenaceae bacterium | reverse complement strand
CGGCGTGTCCCGGGAAGCGCTGCGCGAGGCAAACTGGCATCCCAATCCGGCGCGTAATCCGGTCATCGGCGACACAGTGGCTCTGCCGGCGGGCATTTCACAACGGCGGATGGGACGGCTTTATCGTGGTCGCGACGGCGGTCTACTTGCGCTGGCCGTTGCTCATGATTTAGATCCGTGGGTCTTAGCCGGCGCGATAGAGCTGAAACACCCACCTCGGCCCCAGCATGGCCAGGCGCTCCTCTTGCCAACGGGCGATTCGCAGCCCCGCGATCTGCCGGCGGGCTTTCAATCATTGGAGCTTTCGGCCGTCCCGGCACAGCCTGGCTGGCCCTTGGCCCTTCGCGCGGAGGGTGACCCGGCAGCCGATCTCTCCGTTGAGTTGGGCACGGCGCGCTTCGATAGTTTTGTAGACTCGCCACGCATCGTCGCCGTGGGCGGCACCGGCGCCTTCTTCGCGCCGGGCGCTCCTGAACTAACCATCATCGCCGGCGACACACAGCTGTGGACACAGCCATGGCGCGTCACGCCCGGAACGTGGGATTTTGATCAGATTACGCTCACCGGCGAGGCGGCAGCCATCGATCAAGAGGCAATTGCGGCCGAGCGCGAGCGGATGTTTCAAATCTGGTCACAAGTCACACCCCAGCCTCTGTGGCGCTCTCCCTTCCGCCGGCCCATAGACGATTTTCTACAGATCAGTTCAACCTACGGCGCGCGACGGTCCTACAATGGCGGACCGTACAGCAGCTATCACGAGGGGGTCGATTTCAGCGCGTACGGAGGCACGCCCGTCTTTGCCGCCGGAGACGGCGTTGTCGCTCTCGCGGAGAAACTCTACGTGCGCGGCGGCGCAGTCGTCATCGACCACGGGTTGGGTATTTACAGCGGCTACTATCACATGTCCGAGGTGCACGCCGCGCCTGGGCAGATGATTAGCGCGGGCGATCTGGTTGGCGAAGTGGGCAGCGAAGGATTATCCAGCGGGAATCACCTGCACTGGGATCTACTCGTCGCCGCCACCTGGGTCGATGCGTCCGCCTGGCACGAACAAGATCTAGCCTGCTGGATACTGAAGGGTTGGGGAGCGCCGTGCGCAACGACCTCGCCCTAAAGCACAAAAGCGACGAGCGCTGCGCGTCCGTGACGCAAAACACCCGTCGCCGAGCTGGCGGACAAAGGCCAGATATGGCTGCGCCGCGCCACTACATGCCTTCGACGCCTTTTATAACCGCCATGCGATTGCCGGTGGGATCGATGAATTGCGCAATTGTGCCCACGTCCGGCACGTCGGTAGCCTCCATAAGCGTCTTGCCGCCATGCTGCTCAATCTCGTCTAGCGTGGCCTGAACGTCGTCTACGGCTATGTAGACCACAACGGTGCCGGCTTCATTGCCTTCACCTACCGGATTGAACCCACCACCAACGCCGCCCTCACCTGAGGTAAAGGTCGTGTAATCCATTGCAGGAAAATCCTGAAGCTCCCAACCAAATATCTCGTTATAGAACTTCGCCAACTGGCTCCGGTCTTCTGCAGAAATTTCGACATGAACGATAGGGCTTGACATTGGATACCTCCTGTCACGTGTATACTGGATAAGTTACTACAGTTTAGCACAAACGTTCTACGCACTCAAGCCACACGGGTACTAATTTTGGGAACTGTTTTCTGCTTCCCTAGGAACGAACTCAATCTCCAGAATACCATCCACTAACCGCCCACCCTGCGCACGCCGTTTGGCCAGGACGTTGGGCAGGATCATCTCGCGCTTGAAGTTTCCGATGGTAATAAACATTTCATCGCCGCGCTTACGCAAGCGTACGTTGCCGCCTTCAACGAAGGGTAACGGTATGCGCAAAAGAAAACTGCCATCATCACCCTCGATCACCTCTTGCACAATCCCTCGATAGAAAACGTCGCCAGGATCGTTATCGCCAAAACAATCCTTTGCCAAAGTCGAGAGCGCTTCGGGACCCACGACCTCATAAGGATAATAGGGCACGCGCCATAGCGGCAGGGGACGAAACGTGTTTTCAATCAGGTCGAGATACTTCTCCTGAACCTGTCGCCGCTGCTCAAAGAAGGCGCCGTTGTCCTGACTTGTGGGCAGGATGCGATTGATGATGACGCTGTCCACCGGATAGTTGAAGAGGCCCAGATAGCTAATGGCGCGCTCCGCTTCTCGCACGACCATCTTCTCCGGTTGCACAACGACGCGATAGCTGCTTACGTCCGGATCGCTCAGCGTCCCGCGCAACTCCGCCGTAGCCTCGTCTAACTTGCGCAGCGCCTCCATCACCTCCGCCGGTCCCTGCAAGATACGACCTGCAAATGGTCGCAACAAACCGACCACCCCTCGCTCCAGGCGAGACAAGTGGCCGGCGTACCAGCGAAATGTATCAGGCATTGTCAGGAGCCGGATCGTCTCGCCTGTTGGCGCGGCGTCGATGATCACGCGGTCAAAGTTCCGTTCTTTCGCCTGCTTATTGATGTGCAACAGACTCACAATCTCGTCCATGCCGGGAAAGGCAGATAGCTCATCAGCCACGACACGATTCAAGCCCTGCCCCACAATGACGCTAGATGCGAACTCCTGCAATGTATCCCAGTAGTTATAGATATCGGCGACAACGCTTATTTCTTGCGCCCAAAGGTTAGGCACAATCTCCGTTGGTTTATCCGAAAGCTCGGCATCCAGCGAATCGGCGAGGCTGTGAGCAATGTCGGTGCTGGCGACAAGCGTCTTGTGCCCCAGTTCCGCCGAGCGAAGGGCAGTTGCCGCTGCGACTGTCGTCTTGCCGACGCCGCCCTTTCCAAGATATAGAATAATACGCATTTCTTGCTCCAGTTAATTGATTAACAAGCACTCAGTTGCTGTACAATTTTGGCCAGCCGCTCTATCATAGGAGCAACGGCATACCGTTGGGCGCGGCACGTCGAAAAGCTGACGTTGGCTGCCATTACCTGTGCTTGCGCTAAGCATAGTCTACATTCCTTATCTACGCATTAAGGTCACAATTGTTGCAAAGTAATTCGACCTAGCAGCATGTTCTGCAACCTTTTCCGCCTTCACTGCGTATTGTTCAGTGTGGCGGCCGCCGTGCAGGCCGTGTGCGATTATAGACACTTAGCTGGTTCAGTTGTTCAGTTAATAATTGAGGAATTTGACAAATGAGTCCTGAAAAGACATCCGATCGCTATACTGAATTAGAGCAATCGTTGAAAGAGTTGCCTTATATAAGCGAGGCTCAGGTCCAGCAGTGGCTTGAGCTGCAGCGTACCATCGACGGCACGCGCGACTATCTGATTCGCGCGGTACCTCAGGCACAGTTCGGTATTGAAGAAGCCGAAAAGATTCTCGATCAGCGAACCTATACGCTCGTCTTCTTTGGCGGCACCGGTGTGGGCAAGAGCACGCTGATCAACGGCTTGCTTGGCCGTAACTTGTTGCCTACGGGCGCCGTGACTGCTGTGACCGGCACCATCGTCTACGTAGAGCAAGCTGATGAAGAGGAAGAGGAGTCGCTGACGCTAGAGTTCTGGAGTCGCGATGAATTTGCAGCCCGCGTGCGGCGCCTTTGCCAGCTCAGCGAGATTGACAGCTTCGATATAACCAACAAGGCGGAACGCAAGCAAGCGGCCGAGGATATCGACGACCTTGTGGAAGACGGTCGCGAAAACGCCAAGACAGAGCGCGATGAATACCTCGAGATCGTCCTGGACTGCATCAATACATACGAAGTGCACCAGGACATGTTCCAGAATGGCCCTCCCGAACCGCACGTGCTGCCGCTGGACGACGGCGATTCGCTGAAGCATCTCCGCGAAGATGGATTTAAGGGAAACGCCGATCGGCGCATGATTCGGCTCGTGCGCTCGGCCACGTTCCGCATTAAGCCGCGCGCAGGCCAACCGAACCTGCTCATGGACGGGCATCTGCGCATCGTGGACGTGCCCGGACTGGGCGCCGGCATGAAGCTACACGAGGCGATTA
>CAYSMQ010000456.1:0-3999 GCA_964432035.1 uncultured Ardenticatenaceae bacterium | reverse complement strand
CGCTTCTACAAATCGACCTTCGCTAATATACCACAATGCCTCAGGGACATTGTTGCCGGCCGGACAATTCAGGGTGCAGGCCTGTGGTTCTGGACACTGCATACAGCGCAGCGCCTCTTCTATCGCCAACTCCTCGTCAAACCCGACGATGACTTCTTCGAAATCACAGATGCGGTCTTCCGCATCACGTTTCAAGTATGCGACGGGACGCCGGTTCACCCGCCCCTGCCGGCTTACGTTGCGAAAAGCTGTTTCTGATAGCATTGCGCTCCTCTAAATGACTGCAAGATTACAAGTAGGATAGTGACCGGTTAAACTATACCTGCCCGAGCCACAGACAATAGTCGCAAATGACACATATGCAGCGTGATGAATATCATGGCTAACGCGGCAAACGACATTGACAGCCATCCATCCTATATGCTATATTATTTGTAACGTTCAATATGTTTTGAATATTCATTAATAGTTAAACGAAAGACGCCTTGGAGCAAGCAACATGACCGACCAGGAACGACATGCCGTCACCGGCGCCTATGGCTATTCCGGTAAGTACATTGCAAAAGAATTGCTAGACAGGGGCCACCAGGTAATCACCCTTACCAACTCCCCGGAGCGCGAACACCCCTTCGGCGATCGTGTTCAACCCTTCCCCTTCCATTTCGATGAGCCCCAGAAAACGACAGACACATTACGCGGCGTCCGCGTCCTCTACAACACCTATTGGGTGCGTTTCAATCACGAAGATTTCACCTTCGAAGAAGCCGTGCACAACAGCGAGAAGTTATTCCACGCTGCGCGCCAGGCCGGCGTCGAGCGTATTGTGCACGTCAGTATTACAAACCCCTCGCTAGACTCCCCGCTAGAATACTTTAGCGGCAAGGCGCGCGTCGAGAAGAGTCTCAAAGAAAGTGGCGTCTCTTACGCCATATTGCGACCCGCCGTCCTCTTCGGCGAAGAAGACATCCTCATAAACAATATCGCCTGGACGTTACGCCATTTGCCGGTCTTCGGCGTGTTCGGCGACGGTGAATACCGGCTGCAACCCATCTTCGTGGGCGATCTGGCCCGATTGGCGGCAGAACAAGGTCAGAATCGAGAAAACGTCGTGATTGAGGCCATCGGACCTGAGACATTTACCTATCGCCAGCTCGTCAATACCATTGGTGACCTCATCGGAGCCCGCCGCCCCATCATCTCCGTACCGCCCTTCCTCGGCTACTGGGTCGGTCAGATTCTCGGTCGCCTGGTCGGCGACGTCATCGTCACGCGCGATGAAATTGAGGGCCTGATGGCCGGCCACCTCTATGTCGACGCGCCGCCCATGGGCGACACGCGACTCACCGAATGGGTTCGTAAGCACGCCGATAGTCTTGGCACAACTTATGCAAGCGAGCTAGAGAGGCGTGAGGATCGCCAATCCGCTTATGAGTGAACGAAGTGTCGGTGGATGAGCAGAATAAGGCGCGCTCTAAGACTCCGGTGATCGGTCCTCTTGCATGCCACAGCGCACGGCGACAATGCGCACCTCAAAATCGCCGTTTGGCGCTTTGACCAGGACATCCTCTCCCACCCGTCTGTCCAACAAAGCGCGCCCCAAGGGAGATTCATTAGAAATTAGGCCCTCGGTTGGAGAGGACTCCGCCACACCCACAATCGTATACTCCTCTAGCTCCCCATTTGCCTGTATGACGGCCGTGTCGCCCAGCCCCACGGTACTTTCATCCTCGTCGGGCTCGATGATCTGCGCCACCGACAGCATGTGCTCTATTTCCTGGATGCGTCCTTCGACGAAGCCTAATTCATCTTCAATCAGACGATATTCACTGTTGTCCATCCAGTCACTACCTTCTTTGGCCTCATGCAGGCGCTCTACAAGCTCAGCTCGCTCCACGTCCTTCAATTGCTGCAGCTCGTCCTTTAAACCGGCTAAGCCTTTCGGTGTGACATAAACTGGTTTCGTGCTCATCCGAATCTCCTTGGGTCTACTCACCCACGGTCAATTATGGCAAAATCAGGCGCACTGTTGTAGTGTCAATTGTCCTTAGTATGTCATGATCAACGTCAAACGCACCGTCGCCAACTCCCTACCACCAGGGCGTCGTTTCTGGATCGTCAATGCCTTCTTGCTGCTTCTTTACTTTTGGACCCTAACCGAAACAACAACCATCACTATCTCCATCCAGCCGCATCGCTGCACAGCTCACACCCCCGAACGCAGTCTCAGCGTTGACTGTTCTCAATTATACCGCGGTTTTCTGGGACTTTACAGTAGTCCTGATCCAGTTCCTGACTATCTGGACAGTGGGCCGCTCGATTGGCTGGCGCCTTCGTCCGCCTGGAAGGAAGTAAGTGTGGTTGATTCAGGCAATCGACCACGTTGGCGCGACACCTTCTACGGCTCCCTCAATCACTGGCAGGCCATCCGCGGCGCCTGGCGCACCCGCTTTGGCGAGCTGCGCCCACCGTCGCAAAGTGGCCTGATCGTTCAGCTTAATCCGCTGCCCGACGCTCCCGATTCGACATTCCAGGTTCGAGCCCAGTTACATCGCCCCTACGATAACGCCGGTCTGGTACTCTTGCAACCAGATGGGCGCAATGGCTGGGCCTTCATTGCCACCGCCTCAGAACGTCTTGGCGTCTGGTGGCGCTGGCAAGACGGCCGGCTTAGCGAGCCCATTGCCGGCATTCCATTTCAGAAACCGGCGCTGGCCCAGTTCCAATCTCTGTTGCGTCGCATCCTTATTGCGCACCAGGCTGCCCTCCTGATCATGGCCGCCTCCTGGCTCGTCCACAAAGGCATTGAGCACTATAAGAATCGCCGCGGCACAGCTCTAACCCTTCGTCTCAGCGCTCGACGACTTGTGACCAAGAAGCTGGCGCTCATCACGCTAACACTCTTAACCTTTGGCCTGACGCTGCATATTGCCATAGATATTCTAGAGCGCATTCCACACGTCCAAGACGCCGTCACCTACCTCTTCCAGGCCAAGACACTGGCGCGAGGAAGTCTCAGCGCGCCCGCGCCGCCCGCGCCTGATGCTTTCGCACAAGAATTCCTTCTGGTGCGTGACGGACGCTGGTTCGGTAAATACCCACCCGGTTATCCCGCGTTGCTGGCCCTTGGCGTTCTGGTCGGCGCGCCGTGGCTGGTCAACCCGCTACTGGCGACCCTCGCCGTTCCCCTCCTATTTGCAGCCGGTCGTCGCCTTTTCCCCGCAAGCTCTGCGCCCGCCCTACTCGCCGCCGCCTTGCCCCTGGCCTCCCCCTTCTTCCTGTTTATGTCCGGCAGCCACATGGCCCATTCCGCCGAACTATTCTGGATGGCGCTCCTCATGGCCCTTTGGCTCAGTGTCCTGCGCCGCCCGCGCAGATGGCCGCTCGCCGTCGCCGCCGGCATCGCCTTCGGTTTCCTTTTTCTCACGCGCCAGCTCTCAGCCGTCGCCGGCGCCTTGCCCTTTCTTGCGCTTACGTCGCTTTGGTTCTTACACAAGCGCCGGTCCGCGAACCGTCTGGCAATTCTGCGCCCGGCGCTGCTGGCGGGCCTGTCCGCGCTGCCCTTTCTCCTCTTGCTTTTTGCGCACCAGTGGGCCCTGACGGGCGACCCCTGGCAGGATCCACGCCTGCTTTTCTGGGAATACGATCGCCTGGGTTTCGGTCAGGACATTGGAGAAGGACAAAACGCGTTTGAACTGAGCATGACGCCACAGGGGCTGGCGCAGATATGGTATAACGATCCTTCGCAACCGCCACGCGGTCACAACCTGGCCCGCGGCCTCTACAACACACAGCAAAACTGGCTGGCCTTGGAACGCGCCCTCTTCGGCTGGTTGCCGGCGCTTACTTTCTCCTTCATCTGGCTCGTGTTTCTGCTACAAAGCCCTCGCCGTCAGGATTGGGTGCTTACTCTCCTCTTTGCGTCACTCCTCGGTGCCTACATCTTTTACTGGGCCGATGGCATCAGCTATGGTCCGCGCTACTTCTATGTAGCGCTACCGG
>CAYSMQ010000455.1:0-4018 GCA_964432035.1 uncultured Ardenticatenaceae bacterium | reverse complement strand
GACACGGCCCGCAACGTATTCTTCAGCATTTAAGTGCGCCTGGCGCCAACATCAATTGAATAACCCGAGAAACTGCAATGAACGAGAACGTGCGCAAGATTCAGACGCAGGGCGTCCATCACATCACGCTCGTCGGCTCCAACCGGCAGGCAACCATCGACTTTTGGGAAGGTGTGTTGGGTATGCCCTTCGTCTTCGAGCAGCCAAACCTGGATAATGCCGACGAGAGCCACCTCTACTTCGATCCGGGCGATGGGCGCTTGATCACTGTTTTCACTAACGAAAATCGAGACGTCGATCCCACACCGAACCCCGAAGGCATCGGCAATTTACATCACATCGCCTTCACTGTTTCACGCTCCACGTTCATTGAGGCCGCTAAGCGGCTTGACGAACGCGGCATTCCCCACACCGGCGAGATTGACCGCGGATTCATGTACTCGATCTACTTTCGTGATCCTGTCGGGCAGCGTTACGAGCTATCGGCCTACAAGTTCGAACCGCCCGCGGGCGCTACACATGCGCAGGTCTTGTACGAAGCGCACAAGATCCGCGTCGCCGAGGACGCCCACCACATTCAGGATTCGCACCTTGCCGACGCCATCGAAAAATTGACACGACAGAACCAGGGGTCGCTGTCCGACGATCTGGACCCTAAACACGCTTACCCACAGCACGTCGACGGCCCGTAGACCATCGAAGAGGAGAACGCCTAAGACAACTTTATGGCAACTGATAACAACATAACCGGGGCACGATTTCTCGCCGAAACGTTCAAAGGGTACGGGGTTACACACGTATTTTACGTAGACGCCATCTTGCGCAAGACGATGGTGGAATTCGAAGATCTGGGCATCGATCGTATTCTGACGCACTCAGAAAAGGCCGCCGCTTATATGGCGGACGGTTACTCACGCGTCGCACTACGACCCGGCGTCTGTCTCGCGCAATCAGTGGGCGCGGCAAACCTTGCCGCCGGCCTACAGGATGCTTATCTGGGACGGTCCGCCGTTGTGGCCCTAACAGGCAAAAAGCCGCCCCTGTTTCAGTATCGCAACGCCTACCAGGAAATCGTACACGGTCCCCTGTTTGCCCCTGTGACCAAGTTCAGCGCCGATGTCACGACGATCGAACAGTTCCCTTATCTCTTACGACAGGCCTTTCGTGAAGCGACGACGGCAACGCCGCGTCCCGTACATCTGGATCTTTTAGGCCACAGCGCCCGCAATATCGAAGCCGCCGAGGCATCGTTGCCCATCGTCGTCGAAGAGCCATATACGCGCTATCCTGCCTATCGCACCGCGCCAGACGCTGCGGACGTAGAGCGCGCCGCTAGAGCGATTTCCGGCGCCGAGCGACCCGTGATCGTCGCCGGCGGCGGCGTGCGTATCTCTGGCGCCGCCGGCGAAGTGGTGGCGCTCGCGGAAAAGCTCTCGATTCCCGTCGCCACCTCAGTAAATGGAAAGGGAACCATTGCCGACAATCACCCGCTCAGCGTCGGTCCCGTAGGATCTTACTCCGTGCGCAGCGCTAATCAGGTGGTATCCGAGGCCGATCTCGTCATCTATATCGGCAGTAACACGGGCGACCAGGTCACATACAGCTGGCAGGTGCCGCCACCGGGAACGCCGGTTGTACAGATTGACATCAATCCCGCCGAGATTGGGCGCAGTTATCGCGGCGCCATCGGCGTTGTTGGCGATGCCAAGCTTGCGCTTGCCAGCCTCACCGAAACCCTAGACAGCGGCTCCAGCAGCGCCGCCTGGCAGCAGCGCGTGCAAACGCTGGTCAACCGCTGGCACGAGGACGTAGCGCCCTTGCGTCAGTCGGTCGACGTACCCATCCGGCCCGAACGGCTTTGTAAAGAGCTGAGTGACGTGCTGCCGGAGAACGCCGTGCTCGTCGCCGACACCGGCTACTCTGCCATCTGGACGGCAACGATGGTCCATCTGAACCATCCCCAGCAGACGTATATCCGCGCAGCCGGCTCCCTTGGCTGGTCCTTCCCGGCGTCCCTGGGCGCTAAGTGCGCCGCGCCCGACCGGCCCGTCATCTGTTTCTGCGGCGACGGCGCCTTCTGGTACCATCTAAGCGAACTAGAAACGGCCCGGCGCTACGGAATCAACACCGTAACCGTCATTAACAACAATGGCGGGTTGGCTCAGGGCATTCCCGACATCGAAGGCGTCTATGGCGACCGGCCCGGTAATCCACAAGAGTTGTACGAGTTTAAGTCCGTCAACTTCGCCCGCCTGGCTCAAGAGATGGGCTGTAACGGCGTCCGCATTGAAGATCCCGACCACATATCAGGCGCGCTACAGGATGCGCTGGCAGCTGACGCGCCGACGGTCGTCGAGGTTATGACCGGTATCCAGTACCATAGCCAGAAGCCCTGGGCGCCATCCAACTAATGCCGGTCAACCTGACCGGCGCTCCCCCATTCGAGGCAAACGCCTATGCCTGCCGAACCCACCCATGACTTAGTTATCCGCGGCGGCGCTATCTACGATGGCGGCGGCGGTGCGCCTTACGAGGGTGATGTGGCCATCGACGGCGACCGCATCGTCGCCACCGGTAACATCGGCGCAGCGCGCGGTCGAGAAGAAATCAACGCTGCCGGCCTTGCCCTGGCGCCCGGGTTCATCAACATGCTCAGCTGGGCCAATGAGTCGCTACTGGAAGACGGTCGTTCACAGAGTGACGTTCGCCAAGGGGTGACCCTGGAAGTGCTGGGCGAGGGAAGCTCCATGGGCCCGCTGAACGAGGCTATGAAAGAGGAGCGAAAGGCCCGCCAGGACGATATCCAATATGACATTACCTGGACGACGTTAGCGGAATACCTGCAAGAATTGGTGCGCCGCGGCGTCTCTACAAACGTCACCTCCTTCGTAGGCGCTTCTACAGTGCGCGTGCGGCACCTGGGCCATGAGGACCGGCCTCCAACGGCCCAAGAGCTGGACGCAATGCGCGCCGACGTGGCGCAGGCCATGGAAGAGGGCGCCGTCGGTCTCAGCTCGGCCCTCATCTACGCGCCCGGCTGCTATGCAGACACCGACGAGCTAATTGCGCTGGCAAGCGTCGTCGCCGAGTACGACGGCCTCTATATCTCGCACGTGCGCAATGAGGGCCATCGCCTGTTAGAGGCGCTGGATGAGTTCTTCACCGTCCTGCACCGGGCCAACGTGCGTGGCGAAATCTACCACATGAAGGCTGCCGGCCTGAGCAACTGGCCCCTCCTCGAACAAGCCATCGCCAAGGTAGAAGATGCGCGAGCCGGCGGTCTTGACGTTTCGGCCGACATGTATACGTACGCAGCATCCTCCACTGGACTGGACGCCGTCATGCCCGCCTGGGTGCAGGAAGGTGGATTTGACGCCTGGCGCAGGCGATTGCAGGATCCGGACATTCGCGCACGCGTCAAGGCCGAAATGGAGAGCGCCGACGTCGACTGGGAGAACATGTTTGCCGCCACCGGGCCCGACCGCATGCTCCTCGTCGGTTTCCGCAACGAAGCCTTGCGCCCGCTCATCGGGCGCACCCTTGCCGACGTCGCTGCCGAACGTGGCGTGTACCCCGCCGATACGGCCATGGATCTGGTCGTGGAAGACGAGAGTCGCGTAAGCGTCGTCTATCACTCTATGTCAGAAGAGAACGTGAGGCGCAAAGTCGCCTTGCCCTGGATGTCTTTCTGCTCTGACGCGCGCTCGCTGGCTACCGAGGGCGTCTTCTTAAAAACGAGCACGCACCCCCGCGCCTACGGCGCCTTTGCCCGCTTGCTGGGCCGCTACGTGCGCGATGAAGGCATCATCCCCCTTGAAGAAGCGATCCGCCGTCTTACGTCGTTCCCCGCTTCGCGCCTGCGACTCGCCTCTCGTGGGCAGTTGGCGCCCGGCTACTTTGCAGACGTCGTAGTCTTCGATCCACAAACAATCCAGGATCATGCCACGTTCGAGGATCCACATCGCTACAGCACCGGCGTGCGCGATGTCTTGGTCAACGGCGCCGCCGTCCTGCGCGA
>CAYSMQ010000454.1:0-4032 GCA_964432035.1 uncultured Ardenticatenaceae bacterium | reverse complement strand
GGTGCCGACCGCCGTCGTGCCGGTCACACCATCGGAGGAGCCAGTGACGCCGACGCCGAATTTGCCGCCGACGCGCGATCTGGCGACGGCAACGCCGCAGCCAACAGCAGTGTTGCCCACGAGGGAACCGACAACCACGCCGACGCCGGTCATCGGGCCGGTGATTAACATTGATCAGCCGGTTGCAGCCGAGCCCGTGGTCATGGGCAGCAATTTGACGGTGAGCGGATTTGCGCAGATCGCCGGCGGCATGACGATACAGGTTGGGCTGGTAAGCGCAGCGGGCCAGGTGCTGGCGACGGCGGACGCCGACGTCGATATCAGCCAATGGTCGGCGACGTTGACCGTGCCCGAACAGATAACAGGGGTTGGTGAAGCGCAGGCGGTGATAGTAGATGCCGGTGGAGAGGCGGTGGCGCGCGATAGCGCGCCGGTCACAATCACGGCCGACCGCCAGGTGAATAATAGCTACGTGACGTTGATCCGGCCCGACGCCAATAGTGTTGGGGTGGCAGGGCATAGCTTCTTCCTGGACGGTCAGCTCTGGCGCCAGGGGGGCGGCAATCTACAGGTAGGGATCTTCATGGATGGTTGCCAGGAGCTTGTGTCAGACATCTTCTTCCAGCTGGGAACGAGCAGCTACTGGCAGGGATATGTTATCTTGCCGCAGGATGTGTCTGGGCCGGCCTGTGCCACGGCGTGGGTGGGCACACCGGGCGATGACGCCTATCGCGCAGCCATGGTACCGGTGACAATTCTTAGCAAGGACGATCCACAGGCAACCGGTGTGATGATTTCAAACCCGCGAGAGGGACGCAACCTGACGGCGGGTGAGACCATGGAAGTCACGGGCGTGGCCTATAATATTCCGGGCCGGACGGTGAATATCGAAGTCCTGCTGGAGAATGGTCAGGTCATAGGCGAGGCCGAAGATGACGCCGACTTCTATGGCTACTTTAGCGCGGAAGTGGCGTTGCCGCCGGGCCTGGAGAGCGAGGCGATGGTGCGCGTGACGACGGGCGAGGACCGCGCGCAGCCGGATTCGGAAAGTACGGTGGTTTTCAACGTCGTTCCTTGAGTACGAGACACATGTCATCTTCCGTCAAAGGGCTGAGGAGTTAATCAAGCAAAGGGCCGATGCGTTGGGCGTGGCTTCCGCGTACGATTAGGGTGTAATTCCAGAAAACCCTAGAAGTATCGTGGAGGAAGAAATGTTTCGAGTAGTGAAGACGCTCGCACTCTTGCTGGCGTTGATGGTGCTGGTGCTGGCCCTTACTGGATGCGCCTCGCTGATTACGAGCGCGGATGGCGGACCATCAGAACCTGTCGTCGAAGAACGGCCGGCCGTACAGGCAGGCGACATGCGTGCCATCAACGTAGGGGATGTGCAGATTCAGGTAGGGGTCGGATCGCCGATCCCGGTAGATGTCTTTGTCAGCGGTGAATGGCCCGGCCTTTGCGCACAGTTGGCGCAAATCAACATGACCCAGGGCGACCTCAGCTTCGACTATGAGCTGCTGGCGACGCCGGAAGAGGAAGGTTGCCCGCCGGACATGCTCGGGCTGCCGTTTCGTATCGCCATTCCTCTGAATGTCGTGGAACTGCCCGAGGGCACGTACACGGTGACCGTCAACGGCGTCAGCACGACGTTTGACGCGCCGGTCACGCCGCCGGCAGGTTCATAAGCAACGTAGCGTTCAAGGTTTGTAGTAGGCGCTTCAGCGCGCTTGTAGTCTTATAGTGCTGAAGCGTCTGCTACGATCGGCGGGGATGCGGTCTCGCTTAGAACTCCATGACGCTGTCCAGGCCACGGCGCAGACCGCTGAACGTGCCAACTTTGCGGATGGCGAGCATGGCGCCGTCTACGTAGGGCTGGGAGCTGGAGCCCGATTCGTGGCGCAGGATTAGTTTCTGATCCTCCATGCCGAAAATCACTTCGGCGGAAATAACATAGCCGGGTAGGCGGATGGCGTGCACCTGGACGCCGTTGAGGCGCGCGCCGCGGGTTTGTGCGTCGCCTTGCACCTCGTCGATCGCCACGTCCAGTTGTGCCTCGCGCACCTCTCCCAGGCGGTGTGCCAGCTCGCGCGCGGTGCCGCTTGGCGCGTCAATCTTAGTAGAATGGGCGTAATCGACGATTTCCCAATGCGGGATGTGGCGCGCAGCCATTTCGGCGAAATTTTGCAAGAGCACCACGGTGAGTGCAAAATTTCCGGCGGCGAGCACGCCGCGTTGCTTCTCTTCGGCTGCGGCCGCAATCTGCGCGTAACCGTCGTCGTCAAGGCCCGACGTACCGATGACCACGTGCGACCCGGCGTCAAGCGCCCGCAGCACGTTTTGCAGCGCGACGTCGGGCTTTGTGTACTCCACAAAGACGTCAGGTTGCGCCCGCAACGCGTCCTGCGCGCTGGCGCTGATGGAGACGTCGGCGTCGGGCAGGTTGAGTACGTCGCCGACCGATTTGCCGGCATTTGTGCGAGAAACGGCGCCCACAAGTTGCATGTCTGGGGCGGCATGGATGGCGCGGGTCAGTGATGAACCGGCCCAACCGGTTGCGCCCGCGACGCAGATGGTGAGGGGCATGAGGGGACCTCCTGATGGTTGTTTTGGCTCTATTTTACAGGAAGATGGGGGATTGGGGACTGGAAATTGGAGATTAGTGACTTGAGATTTCTGCGGTCGCGGTCCAAGTTACTTGAGGTCGCCGTCCAAAACCGTGGCAAGCTGGTCTTGTTGCAATATACTTTGCGGAGGACCTAATTGACCTGGGAGAAGGATTCCATTTTGCAGGAACAATTGCTGACGAAGCTGGCGTGTTCTTATTGTGGTGGGGAGTTGGCGATAGATGCGGTGACAGAGGAGCGAAACGGTGAGCTGTGGGCCGGTGAGCTGGTGTGCTCGGCGTGCGACGCTTCGTTCGAGGTGAAGGCTGGCATGCCCCTTATCTATTGCGACGATGAAACCTGGGAGGCAAAAGCGCGAGAAGCTGAGGGCTGGGTAGCGTTGCACAAGCAACAGGGCATTTATGAGCCAACGGAAGCAGCAATCGATCTACAGATTCCCTATTATCCAGAGGAGCCGTGGACTGGTGTGGCGCGAAGCTTTGACGCCGCAGTGGCGCGGCTCAAGCTAGATGGAAGCGAGACTGTCCTCGATTTGGGCGCCGGTCGGGGGTGGGCTGCCAAGCAGTTCGCGCTAATGGGCTGCGACACGGTGGCGCTAGATGTGACGGCGGACGAGAATATTGGCCTGGGTCGCGGAAGAGCCTTGATGGAGCATGCAGGCGTATATTTTGAGCGTGTGATCGGCGACGGTGAAAATCTACCATTTCGGCCAGAAACGTTCGATCTGGTATTTTGCTCGGCTGCGCTGCACCACTCCAGTAACTTACCGTTACTCCTGGAGAATGTGCACCGGGTGTTAATGTCTGGCGGGCGTCTGTGCGCGATCCGAGAGCCCTCGCTGAGCATACTTGCCGACGAGGCCGAAGCCCTGGCGCAGGATGCGAGCGATGAGGCGGCGGTGGGCATCAATGAAACGCGGCCCACGTATCAGGACTATTTGACCGCCTTGCAGGGCGCCGGGCTGAAGCCAACGCTTGTAGCCCCAGCTCCTGCGTTGGAGATGTCTGACGCCGATCTACAGTCATGGGCGCGAGATCTAGGCGCGCTATGGGCAATGCCCGACTGGCGGCGCCCACGGCGCTCGCTTTGGCGAGTGTTGGCCTACAGCAGCAAACGCGTGCGGGCCCTGGCGCAAGGCAAGCGTGGGGGAGTGAAAAACCGTGCGGAGAATAACGAACGAGAGCAGGCGCTCGCAGCCGTGGCGAGGTGGTGTACGGCGGAGTTGTTTGTGATGGGGGAGAAGGAGACTGGAGATTAGAGATTGTGATTAGTGGCTCAGCAAGTCTGCGGTCTGCTGTCGGTGGTCGGTAAACATTGCATAACATACGCATTTTGCTATACTTGAGAAGTCCGAAAAGGGCGCGTAGCTCAGTTGGTTAGAGCGCACGGTTCACATCCGTGAGGTCGG
>CAYSMQ010000453.1:0-4033 GCA_964432035.1 uncultured Ardenticatenaceae bacterium | reverse complement strand
GATATCCAGGCGCTTTTCCTTTAGTAGATCCAGTGCGCTCAGGGCGTCAAACTGCGGCAGCGAATAATCGGCGAGAATGACGTCGACGTCGGGACCCAGATGCCGGCAGTATTCCTGTTCTGTTTCCACGCGCTGCATAATGACATCCAGGCCGGCCTGGCTCAGCTCGTAGGCAATGAATTCGGCGTCGTCCTCGCGATCTTCGAGCAGCAGCACATTGAGGCGCCTGCCGCGGGTTGGATCTCCGTTCTCAATCATGTGTACCGGCCTCACGCCAACGGCAGTTGGCCTGTTGGTGAAATGGTTCCCCCTAGGATGCCGGTGGCTGGTTCAGCAGCAGCCAGTAAAAGCCAAGTTGCTGCACGGCATCGACGAACTGCTCAAAATCTACAGGTTTGACAATATAGCTATTGGCGCCCAGGTCATAGGCGCGCTTGAGGTCAGGCTCCTGGTTGGACGATGTGAGCACGACCACGGGTATTTTCTTGCTGCGCGGGTCACTTTTCAGACGCTCAAGCACCTCAAGGCCGTCTACCTTGGGTAGCTTCAGGTCGAGGAGAATGAGACGCGGCTGTGACTGTAAGGGGTCGCCGGCGTTGCTTTCCGGGCCAAAGATAAGATCCAACGCTTCGGCGCCGTCGCGGACGACGTGTACCTGGTTGCTGAAGTTATGCTTCTTCAGTGCGTGGAGCGCCAGTTCGACGTCGTCTGGATTGTCTTCGACAAGAAGAATTTCGACTGATTCTTCAGCCATGTTGTCCTTGCTCCTCTAGCGTGAAATAAAAAGTAGCGCCCTTGCTCTCGGTGCCTTCGGCCCACACCCGGCCGCCATGGCGGCGCACGATGCGCTGTACCGTCGCCAGGCCTACACCGGTGCCTTCGTACTCTTCCGCTCTGTGCAGGCGTTGAAAAACGCCGAACAGTTTGTCGACGTACTTCATGTCGAAGCCAACGCCGTTGTCGCGCACGTAGAAGATGGGGGAATCGGCTTCACCGTGGCCATTCTGACCCATGGCGCCGACCTCAATGCGCGCGGTGTCGCGAGTTCTGGTGTATTTAAGCGCGTTGGAAAGCAAGTTGGAGAAGACGGCGCGCAGGAGGGCGGGGTCCGCTTGTACCGGGGGTAGTTCGCCAACGGCAATCTCCACGGTGCGATCCTGTCGCTCGGCCTCGAGGTCTTCCAGGGCCTCCGCGACTAGATATTCGGGCTGTACCTCTTTCTTGCGCAATTCCTGACGGTTCAGGCGCGAAAAGGCCAGCAGATCGTGAATGAGCTCGTCCATCTGTTGCGCGTTGTGCCGGATGCGACGCAGATAACGTTGCGCCCTCTCTGAATACTCGTCGCCGCCTTCCGCCAGCAAGATACGCGCGAAGCCGTCCATCGCGCGCAGCGGTGCTCGCAGGTCGTGCGAAACGGAGTAGGCGAAAGCCTCCAGCTCTTTGTTCGTCGCCTCCAGCTGCGCCGTCCGCCGGCGTACCCGCTCTTCCAGTTCTGTGTTCAGCGCTTCCACTTCCTGTTGTATACTGACGCGGTCGGTGACGTCATGCCAGTTGACGACGATGCCTTGTAGCGCCTCGTTGTGCAACATGTTCGTCGCCGCCGCTTCTACCGTGCGCCAGCTGCCATCGCGGTGCCGTACGCGGATCTGGAGCGATACTTGCGCCCCCGGCTCAGCGGTGACCTCCACCAGTCGTGTTCCGACCAGTGCGACGTCGTCCGGGTGCACGTACTCCACCGCGTTATGGCCCAGGCGGTCTTCAGGCTCGTAGCCTAACGTGCGGCGCACAGGCGGGCTGTCGTAAACGATCGTACCATCGGCGCTGACGATGCTAACCATGTCCATGGCGTTCTGTACGACGGCGCGGAAGCGTTCTTCGCTGGCCTTTATCTTCTGATCGGCCTGGCTACGCTCGATTGCGGTCGCCAGGACGTTGGCGACGGCTTGCATGAACTGGATTTCGTGATCGTCAAAGGTGCGCCGGGCGGCGCTATGGACGCTTAGCACGCCATACGGGCGTTCGCTGCCCGGGATAATGACGCTGACGCCGCTGACAATGCTATGATCACGCAGTATGAGTGAGCTGCTGAAGCGGCTCTCCTGGCTCAAGTTTTCGACGATGACGGGATCATCAGTGGTCAGCGCATAGCCTGCTTGAGAATCTTCGGCGGCAGAGACGACGGTTTCGCCGGGAATGTATTCCAGTTTCCAGCCGCAACCGGCCTGAAGCAACAGCGCGCCGTCGTCGGGTCGCCACTCCAGCAGCTTGGCATAATACATGTCCAGTAAGGAAGCGACCTGTTGCACTGCGACCTGCATGACCTCGGACGGGTGAGCGCCGGAGAGCGCCATCAAGGCCAGTTCGGATACTGCTGTGAATTGTTCGGCCCGCGCCGCGTGTGCGGTGTTCGATGCGGCGCCATTTTCTGCGGCAACAACCACGTTGAATCTCCTTTCCCCTGCGTGCCCTAGAATTGAGGGGCGCCTAGCATAGTCTATATTGCCAGCAAATGAACTGGTAAATTTTGGCTATTTGGGGCTGCGCGAGTCGAGTGGACAGGCGGGGGAAACCCGATAATATCGTATTTATGAGTCGAAGAAATCGGATGTCTGGGGATGCGCGAGCGCATCGGCTGTCAACAGAGAGACATCCGATTTCTGGAAAAAAGGAGCAACGATGTCCCAAGCGGTCATTCAAACCCATAATCTTACCGTCTACTACGGTGCTCATCGCGGCATCAAGGATGTCGATCTGGCGGTGCAGGAGGGGGAGGTCTTTGGCTTTCTGGGACCGAACGGGGCGGGGAAAACGACCACGCAGCGCGTGCTGCTGGATGTGATCCGGCCTACAAGCGGTCGGGCTACTATTTTCGGCCTCGATTGCCAGGACGACGGGGTCGAGATCCGCAAGCGTGTGGGCTATCTACCGGGCGAGCTGGCGTTGTACAAGAATATGCGCGCCGACCAGTTTTTCAAGATGTACGAATATTTGCGCGGGAATAACGGCCGCGAGGGTTACTGGCGCGAGCTCGCGCAACGGCTGGATCTGGACACGGGGCGCAAGATCGGCAACTTCTCGCGCGGCAACAAGCAAAAAGTGGGCGTCGTCGCCGCCTTCATGAGTCGCCCGGACGTACTGATTTTGGATGAGCCGACGGGCGGGTTGGATCCGCTCGTGCAACAGACGGTCCTGGAGATGGTGCGCGAGGTCAGAGCCGACGGTCGTACGGTGTTTTTCTCCTCGCACATCCTGTCCGAAGTTCAGGCCGTGTGCGACCGGGTGGGCATCATACGCGAAGGCGAGTTGGTGACGACCGAACGGGTCGAGGACCTGATAAAGCAGCGCGTGAACCGCATGAGCCTTATTTTCGCCACTCTGCCGCCCGCCGACGCCTTCGACATTACGGGTGTGACGGCGCTGGGACGTACGGAGAACACGGTGACGCTGGAAGTGCAGGAAAACCTGCCCCAGGTGCTGACCACGGCAGCGGAGTATGACGTGCAGGATATTGAAACCCATAACATCAGTCTGGAAGAGGTCTTCCTGGCCTACTACGGGAGAGGGAACGGAGAAAACGATGCTTAGATTACTGTGGCAAGAACTGGTATTCCGGCGCAACGCGATTATCGGCTGGGCCATCGGGCTCACTTTCCTGCCCATCGTCTATATTGGTATCTATCCTTCCGTCGCGGAGCAGATGGAGGGTCTGGCGGACCTGGAGATTTATCAGGCTATGGGCATGAATCTGGGCACGTTCGCCGACTGGATTGGTTCTATCCTGGTGCTCTTCATGCCGCTGGTGGCTGCCATCTATGCCATCGTCAACGGCACCGGTACGCTGGCGGGAGAAGAAGAAGACGGTCGCCTGGAGATGGTGGTCACGCTGCCCCTGAGCAAGCTGGAGGATTTTGGCGAGGAAGAAGAAAGCGCGCTGATCAAGCTGGGAAAGATCATGGGGCGGCGCGAGAAGATCGAGACGCCCGTGGACGGCGAAGAAGTTTACGCCGTCATTCGCCGCCGCTTGTTCGACGTG
>CAYSMQ010000452.1:2851-4049 GCA_964432035.1 uncultured Ardenticatenaceae bacterium | reverse complement strand
TTAGTCAATATGGTATGGCGAGAGAAAGTGACACTTGTACTGGCAGAGCCCGTCTACGGGCTACTCGAGCAGGTAGAAGCGAAGGTCTCACCAGAGGAGACGGTGCACGTTTTCGCCGACCTCGACCGCGCTCTTGAATGGTGCGAGGAACAACTGCTGACTGAAGCGGGCGTGGGGGACCGCGTCCATAGTGGCCTACACCAGGAAATCAGATCGCGCGTTGCCGATGCGGAGGCAGCAAGGCGTCTAATGGGTTATTTTGAACGTGTTGAGGTCAGTGGCGGCGATACCCTTATGCGACAGGGCGAAGCGCCCGACAATCTTTACCTCATCGAGTCCGGACAGATGAGCGCCTATCTTGAAGAGAAAGACGGGCATTCGGTGCGCCTGCAGACGATGCAGGACTGGAACGTACTAGGTGAAATTGGCTTCTTCTTGAAAAGCAAGCGAACGGCGTCGGTTGTTGCCGAAGCGCCGGGCGTCGTCTACTGTCTTTCACAGAATGCGTTGGTACGTATGCATGAGGAAGATCCAGATCTCGTTTCGGCATTGCAGCAGTTGATCATACAACTTCTTGCGGAGCGCGTCGTTCATCTCGTAACCGTCGTAGACGCCCTTAAACGTTAAAACCAACCATGACACAAAGAAAGCAACCTGTTCTCCTGGCAGTGTACGCACATCCCGATGACGAAATTCTAGGGGCCGGTGGCACCCTGGCTCTCGCAGCGGAACGTGGCGCAACCGTGGCCATCGTCGTCGCCACGCGCGGCGAGGCCGGCGAAATTCAGCGCCCCGGCACGGCGACGCCGGAAACGTTGCCAGAGGTGCGCGAGGAAGAAATGCGCTGTTCGGTGCGAACGCTGGGCGTTTCTGAACTCATCTTTCTGGACTACCGCGATTCAGGCATGCCCGGCACGCTTGAGAACGAGCATCCCGACGCATTCGTGAATGCCGAGGCATCTGACGTACAGCAGCGGCTGGCGGCGATCATCGAGCGTCTATGCCCGGACGTTATCATCACCTTCGAGCCGTTCGGCGGCTACGGGCATCCCGACCATCAGGCGATCAACCGTCACACCCTGGCGGCGCTTAATTCGCTTGACCTATCCCATGGTTCAACGCCTCGTGTCTTTTACCATCTGCTGCCGCGCAGCCTGTTCAAAGAGATGAAACGACGCGTGGCGGCGCATGGGGGCGA
>CAYSMQ010000452.1:2425-2841 GCA_964432035.1 uncultured Ardenticatenaceae bacterium | reverse complement strand
CGATACCAGTGGGTACGACGAAATGATCGAGGATGCGGCGGATGACCGTTGGCCCGACGATCAGATTCATGCCACGATAGACGTATCTTCTGCCCTCGACAAAAAATGGGAGGCCTGGAACTGCCATCGCACGCAGTTCGGTCCCAGCAGTCGTTTCAGGCGTTTGCCCGACGACGAGATGAAGAAACTGCTGAGCACCGAATACTTCGCCCTGGCCCGCCCTACTCCCGAACCCGGCACTCACCTCGCCGACCTCTTTGCCCCCATTGACGACTCTACGGCGTAACTGCAGGTTGCGACACGGCTACACCCCTACACTTCCACACCTCTACAACCCGCTCCCCTGCCACAACTGGTAGACGCCGAAGAGCAAGAGGGCAATGGCCGATATTCCCGTCAACGCGCGGCTGACGCCT
>CAYSMQ010000452.1:0-2415 GCA_964432035.1 uncultured Ardenticatenaceae bacterium | reverse complement strand
CAAGACGGCGCGCCGAGCCAAAAATGACAATCTGAAGCGCAAACCCACCTAGTAAGGCAACGTAAAAGCCGATGAGGAAGCTGAGACCGAGCGAGGCCGAGTCGCGCCAGGCCTGCACGAGGATAGGCCCCGCCGCCAGGCCCCAGAAGATGTAGGGGTTCGGATTCAAGAGGTTCATCACCGCCGCTTCGACCAGGCTCTGTTGCGCAGCATCCTTTCCTTCGTCGGGCGCTAATAAGTCGCCTTCGCGAAACGTATTCCAGGCGCGCCAGGCCAGATAGATGATAAAGACGCCGCCGGCGATCTGCACCGTGCGCAAGAACCAGGCAGGCAACTGGGTGAGAAGGAGGACGACGAGTATGATGATGGGACCGTCGGAGAGGAGCGGGGCCAACGCCGCCGGAAGCGTGCGCCGCCAGCCGTTCTTCATGGTTTGTGAAAGCAGGTAGGCCTGGAAGGGCCCAGGTTGAGCAGCCGCGGGCAGACCTAAGACCAGGCCGCGCAGTAAGAAAGCGAACACGAAAAACTCCTATTGCCGCTGGGATGGGTGCGCAAGACGACCCCGATTGAACTGAGAGATGATAGCGGAGGCCAGGTGAGGAGCCAACAGTTCAGGGCAGAACCATGTGCAGATCGCCGAATTCATGCCACAGATAGCCGGCTCGCAGGGCTTGCTCATAGGCAAGTTGTAAGTGTCGCTTTCCGGCAAGCGCCTCTAACATGGCCAGGTGGCTCGCTTTTGGCTCATGCCAGCCCGTCAAGAGTCCGTCCACGGCGCGAAGTTCGCGTTTTGGCGTAATCACGAGCCCTGTCCACCCTTCGCCTGCCTGCACGCGTCCGTCGTCGCCGGCAACGGTTTCTAAGGCGCGCACCACCGTCGTACCCACGGCGATCACGCGTCCGCCGGCGCTTCGCGCGGAGTTGATAAGTCGCGCAGTGGACTCTGGTACATGATACGCTTCTTCATAAAGTGGTTCACCGGCTTCCAGACTGGCCACACCCGTGTGCAAGAGTAGGGGCGTCACATGAACGCCCCTTGCCACCAGCCGGGTGATAATTTGCGGCGTGAAGGCGCGGCCGGCCGAGGGCATTTCGGCGCTGCCGGGCTCTGTGGCATAGACGGTCTGATAACAGGACAAGGGCCACTCTTTCTCCACATAATCATAGCGGATGGGACGACCATGCCGCTGCAAGTAATCGTCAACGGACGCTGGCAGGCGTATGGCGGCAACCCACAGCCGGCCCTTCTCGCCGTAAGGCGCTCTGAGCGTGACCGCGCCGTCCTCGGGTAGCGTCAGACGTTCGCCGGCTCTTGCGTCAAAATAGGGTTGAGTGGCCACCGGCGCCGGTTTTCGCAACTCCACCAACCATAGACCGGCCGGCAGCTGGTTAGATAGGTGCAGGAAAAAGCGTTCGCCGTCGGCGCTGCGGGCCGGCAGCGCTGCCGGTCGCGTAGCGCTGGTATTAATAACCAGTACATCCCCTTGACGGAAGAAGGCGCCGACCTCGCCAAAGCGTGTGTGGACAATGCGGTCGTCGCTGCGATAGGAAACCATGAGGCGCACGTCGTCGCGTGCAAGCCCGCGGGCTTCAGGCGGTTCGGTGGCTTCTAATTGCGGCGGCAGGCGGAACGCTAAACCTGTCTTCTCTTCTGTTGATTGCAGAGACGAAACTTCCAGGGTCACACTGTCACCTCGCCCACCAGTGCCCGCGCCTGATAGCGGCCCGAGGGTAAGTCGCCTTCCAAGAGACCAAAGAGACCGGGCACGCTGGATTCAGGCAAAGGCCGATCGCTTATGTCCTCGCCGGGAAATGCTTCCTGGTGCATCTGTGTGCGCATATCGCCAGGATCGACCGTGTAAACACGCCAGGAAGGATTCTCTTCGGCCAGGATTGCCGATATTTGCTCCAGGGCGGCCTTGCTGGCGCCATAGCCGCCCCAACCGGCATAGGGCTCGACGGCAGCATCGCTGCTGATGTTGATAACGCGCGCCTGCGGCTTCAGAACGTGGCGAACGGCCTGCAGAACGCCCAGGGGCGCGATAGTGTTGACCCGTAACACTTCCGTGATTGTGGCCTGTGGGTAGTCCAGCAACTGCGGTTGCGGACTTGGTCCAAGTATACTGGCGTTGTTGACGACGGCATCCAGGCCTCCGGCGGAGCGCCCAGCGACTGCCAACGCGCGGCGGTGCGCCGGGTCGGCGACATCGCCGGCAAAGGCCTTGACATCCGTCTTCTCGCACAGGGTTTCGGCCACTTCCTGCAACGCGTCTTTTCCCCGGGCATCGACGATCAACGACCAACCGCGGTCGGCCAAGGCCCTGGCCAATGCCAGGCCCAGACCGCGGGACGCGCCCGTAATTAGCGCTGTCTTGATTGAATCACTCATTAGGTTCCACCTCGTTCGATACCTAT
>CAYSMQ010000451.1:0-4052 GCA_964432035.1 uncultured Ardenticatenaceae bacterium | reverse complement strand
GCTCCCCCGCCAGCATACCAATACGCTCCACATTGGCATCATACACCCGGTCATACTGGAAGCGAATGCGCATCGGTACATAAAACGGCTCCCCACTGGCCTCTATCTGCGCCATCACCTCCTCAAACCGCCGCAAATAGCCGCGTTCTTGAATATGCTCCATCAGCCCACCAATCTCCCCCTTGAACGCCAGCGCCAGATTGCGCGCCTCCCGCCGCTGCCGCCGGTTCTCCAGCAAAATGGTCGTCAAAAATCCGCCCGCAATTGCAATCAAGCCGCCTACCATCACCGCCACAATCTGTGAAGCCGCATCTGCGCTCATAACAACTTCACCTTCCTCCACATGCTTGGTCTCCCGAACATTGGTATACTTGAGCTCGTACAGTTCCAGCGCCATTATTTTCTTCAAAATCCAGTTCAAGCGCCACAGGAAACTGAGTTGTGAAAGTCGCCATCGTAGGCCCCACCGGCGTTCTCGGACGCTCGCTTCTGCCCTTGCTATTTAAAAATGGCCACACCGTTCGCGCTCTCGCCCTCTCTCCCGAGCGCGCCCAAGCCCTCTTTCCACGTCTAACCGACGCCATCCGCTGCGACTTGCTCGGCGTCAGTACGTCCGATCTGGCAGTCCACCTCCAGGGCTGCGATGCCGCCGTGCACATCGCCACCGCCATCCCCCGTGACCCCACCGCGCCCAACGCCTGGGACACCAACACCCGCCTGCGCACCGCAGGCACCAGAAAACTGCTCGACGCCTCGCTACAAGCCGGCGTCCGCCGCTACCTGCAACAAAGCATCACCATGGCCTACCCCGACCATGGCGACCGGTGGATCACCGAGGAGGCTTCCCTGGACAATTCTCCCGAGCGCGCCGCCATCTGCGGCCCCGTCATCGAAATGGAGCAAATGGTACGCGACACATCGCCCGACGCCCTCGCCTGGTGCATCCTGCGCGGCGGTCAGTTCGTCGGTAAAGACACCTTTCAGGAAGACACCATCGCCCGGCTCCGTTCCGGCGACGAAACCGTCCCCTGCGATGGCAGAAACTTTATCGCCCTCGTTAACGTGGCCGACATGGCCCGCGCTATCGCCGCCGCTCTCAACCGTGCCCCACCTGCCTCTACATTCAACGTCGTCGCCAAACCCTTGCGCAACGCCGACTACCTCGACCGCCTCGCCGCCGCCGTCGGCGCTCCAACGCCTACCCGCGACTTTTCAACCTCCTGTCCACCCTCCTGGCGCTGCAGCAACACCGCGGCCAAAGAAGTCCTCGACTGGCAGCCCATCCACGACCCGATCCCTTCCCGCAACGCCTAATGAGGAAGCCTCACCATGAGTAAGAGTCGTATGGAAGCATTCAGCGATGGTGTCCTGGCCATCATCATCACCATCATGGTCCTCGAAATGAGCGCGCCTGCCCGGGCAGAAATAGCTGCGCTGCAAGAGCTCATCCCCACCTTTCTCAGCTACACTCTCAGCTTCGTATTTCTCGGCATCTACTGGAACAACCACCACCACCTACTACAGGCCGTCAAACGCGTAGACGGTCGCGTGCTCTGGGCCAACCTGCATCTACTCTTCTGGCTGTCCCTTGTCCCCTTCGTCACCGCCTGGATGGGCCAGAACAACTTTGCCCCCTGGCCCATGGCCCTATACGGCGTCGTGCTCGTGTTTGCGGCCGTCGCCTACTTTATCCTGGTGCGGGCCCTAATTGCCCTGCACGGCAGCGAATCGCCTCTAGCCATCGCCGTCAATCGCGATTTCAAAGGCAAAGTGTCCGTTGTCATTTACGTCATCGCCATTCCATTGGCCTTCGTCAGCGCCTGGTTAGCCGGCGCGCTTTACGTCCTTGTAGCCCTCATCTGGCTGGCGCCCGACCGGCGCATTGAGCGAACGCTGTCCGACTGAAGCCCTACTTCCGTGCTATTTGAGCACCTGCCGGAGGGAAAGACCATGAACCGTCACAACCTACCACCCTCAGAATATGACCGTACCGGCGACTTCTACTTTCACCGTCTGAAAAAACTCCTCTCTTCACCCCACTTCTTCTTCCACGAAAACGTAGACGTCATGTTGCGCATGCTCGGCGACGTCGCCGACCTGCGCGTTTGCGACCTTGCCTGCGGTGACGGATACTTGGCCCGCGCCCTGGCTACCCGCGGCGCCCACGTCACAGGTATCGACCTCTCCAAAAAACTCCTGGCCCACGCCCGCCGCCAATCTCCACAAGCCAACATTACCTACATACGCGACGACGCCCGCACACTCACCTCCGTCGCAGACGCCTCATTTGACGTCATCATCTGCAACATGGCCCTCATGGACATCCCTGACCTCGACGCCACGATGAAGACGGTCCATCGCATCATCAAAGTAGGCGGCACATTCGTCTACTGTATCCTACACCCCTGCTTCGAGACCCCCTTCCACGCCAACAACCCACCCCACGAACTGGACGACGCTGGTAACGTCGTCGCCATCCGCATCACCCAATACAGCACAGAGGGCAAATGGTTCTCCGATGGCTCCGGCATTCGCGGCACACTGGGCAGCATCCACCGCATGCTCTCCACCTACCTCAATTCGCTCATTCAAGCCGGCTTCACCATCGCCGAGCTACAGGAACCCGTGCTCGACCTCCGGCAACCCGAAACCCTCGACCAACAGCTGCGCAGCATCGCCCCCCGCGTGCTCATTGTAAAAGCAATCGCCACCTAGCCGCAGATTCATATATAATCGACAACACAATCCGGTACACACCACAACATCAAAACCGCAAGGAAACACTATGGCCCAAAAACTAAAAAGCGACGGCAGCTCCACCCTTGTCAAATGGCTGGCAATCGGCCTACTCATCCTCTTCGTCGGCTCCATCATCTGGTCCTTCATCTACGAAACCCTCATACCCCTCCTGTCCCAAGGCGATACCGGCGCCGTCGTGCGCAACCTGATCGGCTTCCCCATCATCCTCGGCGGGACGGCCCTCTTCGCCTACGGCGGCTTCGTCTTCGTGCGCGACACATTCGCCGCCATGGCCAACCCACAATTACGCGAAAACACCGTGGAAATTAAAGACAAGTCCACCGGCCCCGACACCGTCAAACAGGCCCGCCGCCAAAACCTGCGCATGCTCCTGTCCGCCTGGAAAGCCGGCGCCCTACGCATGGCCCTCGGCTTCGGCCTCATCGCCATCGGAGGCTGGCTCATTAATCTTTAAAAGGAGACACCTGACATCATGAAACTGACTGAACTCGCCTACTTCACCGACAACGTCCAGGAAATGACCGCCTTCTATCGCCGCCTGCTGGGTCAGAAACCCGTCGCCCAATCACCGGACATGTCCGTCTTCATGCTCGGCCCCCTCAAGATCCTCATCCATCGCGCCTACACACCCGGCGAAGGCGACCTGCCGCCCGACAACCACGTCGCCTTTTCTGTGCCCGACGTCGACGCCGCCTGCGATCAACTTGTGCAACAGGGCCTCACGCTAGAATCGCCGCCCCAGGATCACGACTGGGGCCGCTCCGCCTACCTGCGCGATCCCGACGGCAACCAGATTGAACTTGCACAGGCAGACGACCGGGACGCCGCCGATTAACAATGGAGAAATATGATGGCCAAAGAAGGACCCGCCTTCTACGATCAATCCAGCGTCTTCGGCTGGTATCGCGCCAAACGTGACCGCCCCCACAACGCCAACAACACCCTCGAAAAACCGGTCTTCGACGACCTCGCCGGCGACCTGCGCCGCCTGCGCATCCCCCTCATGCTCTTCTTCTCCGCCCGCCGCCGGGAGTGAGACCTGGGCCAGGCCAGCATCCAGACCCAGGTCTCGCACGAACGCTAAATCGCTGCGCGGCGCTACCCGGCAGCCGCAGCGCTCGCTTGGACTCAAGGTAGCGTCACGAACTGCCGCAGGAACTCACGCACCGGCGCTGTATCCATGCGATAAGTCACATCCGTGGCCTTACACGGTGCATCGCCGTTCGAGGTAATCGAGGCCACAATCTCAGTCTCCACACCGTCCAGGTGGATAGGTGGCGGGCCGGCGGCGT
>CAYSMQ010000450.1:0-4055 GCA_964432035.1 uncultured Ardenticatenaceae bacterium | reverse complement strand
ACATCCTCATCGCTAAAGGCGTCGGCCTTGTGTCCCTCCAGGGTAATCATGCCGACAATGGCTTCTTCCCTGCGCACGGGCACCGCCAACTGCACCGCCGCGGCGCTGCCATCGATCGCCTGCGCGTCTGCCAGGCCCTCGGAAACGACCGAAGCGCCCTTTTCTAGGACTTTTGCAACCAGCGGGTGGTCAGTCGCAAGCTTGCGCTCTTCGCCGTCCATGTTTGCTCCGCGATAAGCCAGCAAATGCAGGTGCTGTTCTTCTTCTGCTTCGTCATCGACCTCGGCTTGAAACAACCCTATCGAACCACCATCGGCGCCTGTAATCTCCACCGCCCAATCCAACGCAAGTTCCAGGACTCTGTTCAATTCTAGCGAGTGATTGAGCTCCTGGTCGATACGCTGAAAGAGCGTAAGCTCTTCCACACGCCGCGCCAGAGCGCGGTCCGTCTGGCGAAACAGGCGCGCGTTTTCGATAGCCATGGCAGCCTGCCCGGCGAAAGCCGCCAGCAGGTCCAGATCATCTTGGGCAAAGACGCTACTAAACAAGCGGTTGTCCACATATGCTGCGCCGATCACGCTCCCTCTCGCCCGCAACGGCGCGCACATGATGGCGCGCAGCTGGTAATTGATAACGCTCTGGTGTTCGGCAAAGCGCTCATCTTTTTGCGCGTTGTCTGTCAGTATAGCTTCGCCTGATTTGATGACCCGGCGCACGACACTACGGCTGATCTCCATCGAATCGCCCGCAATCGTCTCCTGGTCTACGTTACGCGCCGCTACTGTCTGCAAACGGCCGTCGTCTTCCCCGGTCAGTACCAGAAAGCCGCGCTCGGCGCCGGTGAGCTGTATCGTGGCGTCCATGACCAGATTCAGCAACTCATTCAGATCCAACGTCGTGCTCAGACGCGAACTCACTTCATACAACGCCGCGAGCCGCTTTTCCTGGATGTTAGGTGTAGATGGCATAAGTGTTTTCCTATTTCCAATCTCCATGCCCCTGATAATAATCACAGCAATCCTGCAACACGCATATCTCACACTTCGGCGAACGTGCCTGGCAAATTTCACGCCCATGCCGAATGAGATTGACGTGAAACGCATAGTATCTGGCAGGCTCACCTATATTTTCCAGGATCTCGTGCGCTTTGTCAGCCGTTACTTTTGTGCCAATTAAACCAAGTCGTCGCGTCACGCGGTGAACGTGTGTATCGACGGGAAAGGCGGGCAAGCCAAAGGTAAAGAGCAAGATGATCGACGCCGTCTTGGGGCCCACGCCCTTGATCTGCGTCAACCACTTCTTGCCCTCCGATACGGGACGGTTGGCGAGAAAATCCAGTGACAGCTCGCCGCGTTCGCGCATCAGAAAACGGAGCGCGTTCTGAATGCGCGGCGCTTTTTGGTTCGCCAGCCCCGCGGGCCGGATAGCCTCACGCACGTCGTCTAGATCCGCATTCATGACCGCTTCCCAATCCTCAAATCGCTCCTTCAGCGCTTCGTAGGCCCGCTGGCGATTGGCGCTCGTCGTTTGCTGAGACAGGATCGTGTTCACAAGTTGATCGACCGGCGGAAGATAGCGCTGCCGTTGCGGCTCTCCGTACACCTCCGCCAGACGGGTGTAAATGGTCTGGTACCGTTCCGTGGCGTCTTCGGGGGTTGTTGGCATGCACTCATTGTACTTGAGGGACGGCGGGACTGGCGAATTGCCCGACCGCCTTAGCGTGACTGCTGCCGGCGCGCCGTGACTCGCTCTAGCAACGTCTCTGTGAGGATGGTGGCTTCTGTGGGTGACAGCGCCAACACGTCGAAGACGACCTCGTCCAGTGCTTGCCGGTCGCTGCGAGCAAGCTCCGTCGCCAGATCCGGAGCCAGTGTTCGCCCGGCGAGCGCTTCAAAACGTCGTGTCAACTCGTTCGCCACGCCGGCATCCAGCGTGCGAGGGTCGGGCAACAGGAGATTTTCAACCTCATAGCCCGCCAACCACAAGACGCCTTCGCCAAAGTTTACGCGGCCCTGCAATTCTAGCTGTAGCGCCAACCAGCTACTGTTCAGCAGCGCTGCTGCTACCGGCGGCGGCACGCCCGGGTGAAGGCGGATGTCGTATAGCTGCTGATCGACGCGGACGGGGTTGGCCAACAAGGGCACGAAGTGCCGTTCCCAAATGCCCTTGGCCAACACCAGCGACGCCGGAGGTCGATGCGGCAGAGCGTACCAGGGGTCGCGCGACTGACAAGTGGAGCGTTCGTGAAAACCCTGGGACTCGCCCCAGGCCACGTACGCGCCGGCGCCCGTCCCTGCCAGCGAGTCCGTTGGTTGGATGACTAGAACTTCCAGATCGTCGTCAGGGCGCGGCGTCAGTGACTGCACACCGCGCAACGACTTGAGGAGCGGGCGGCGGAAGCGTGACTCTATCTGCCACTTTTCGACGGTGGCCTCATCCATGTAAAAGAAACCATTGGCCCCCGTCGTATAACCGCGCTGCACGCCCGCCCATTGTTTCAAGGGTCTCAACCCTCGTCGCGCAGCCCCCCGCCGCATCTGCCGGTAGACGGCGGGCGCGCGCCATAGCTGTCCCCACTTCTCGGTTGGTCGCAAGCTATCCTGCCCCACAACGCGAACGCGCAATGCTTCCGTCGTGCGGTCCTGAGCGGGCAACAGGCGTGTGAGCAATGTCTCGACGGCGCTAAAGCGGGCGCGATGGTCGCTGCCAAAGGATAGGAGCCGGGCGAGCGGTTGGCGCAGCTGAACGAAACGCACCAGGTGACCGCGCCGCGCGTCTGGGTTTTCACATTTCTCTAGAATGACCAGGCAGGTATTAACGCGCGCGTTTGTAAACCAACGCTCGACCGTCGATTCGATTAGGGCGATGATCTTGAACTGCTCCAGGAGAAATCGCTTCAACCCCTTCCCATAGCCCACATCCAGCCAATTGTTGGGCAAGACAAAACCAAAGCGCCCACCCTCGCGCAGAAAGCGCGCGCCGTGGAGCAAAAAGTAGGCGTGCAGTCCCGAGCGCCGGTTTACGATTGTTTGCCAGAGGTTGGGGGGGATGACAGGGTTCTTCGCGCGCTCCTCGCCCAGGGGTGGATCGTCGTCGAACATGGCCAGCTGCTTCGCTGCCTGTTGCTGCAAGCGATCGATCCACTCTGCCCGCGTGTACGGCGGATTGCCGACGATGGCGTCGAACGGCGCATCTGGCTCTAGCGTGAAGAAGTTCTGGTGCAAGATATGGGCGCGCGGCAGGCGCTGTCTTGCGGCGTCTGCCGCGTCTTCATCCAGCTCCACGCCCCACAGATTCTCACTGGCGCTTTCTTCGTTTGCACTCAGCCATGCTTGCCAGCGCGCTGACCGTTGCAATAGCGCGCCGTTGCCGCAACTGGGATCCAGGACGCGGTCGTCTGCTCGACGCACACAAAAGGCCAGCAGAAGATCGGCCACATCGGCCGGCGTTTCGAACTGGCCAAACGTACGCTGTTTGCTAGCCATCTGCCGCGCTTAGCCTCCTGTGCCGATTAAACCACTTAGCGGTCTATGCCCACCGGTTGTCCTAATCCGTTGACACGCAGCTGATACTGCCCCTGACTCTCGAAACTCAACCACTCTTCCAGCGGGAAGGTCATCTCATAGCGTTCGCCGTCGCCGTCTCGAAAGACGATCTGATACGTTTCCTGGCGCTCTCCTTCACGCTGATTTGGTCCTAGACTCAGCTCTGGCCAATGCACTTCCTGATCGCTGCCCGTCGCTCTTTCGGTGCGCACCGGCGCCCAGCGCTCTACCTCATACTCATACATGGTGTCATAGACCGGCACCTGTTCGTAGATCGGTTCCTCATACGTCTCGGTGCGTTGCTGCGTCTCATAGACCGGTTCTGAACACTCGATATCTTCAAAGAAACCGTTTCCCAGGTCCCGTTGCCCGCACACATAAGTACGCTCCCCGACCTGCACCTGTTCCGAAACCGTGCGTTGTTTCGTCTCGTGGCCCACGACCACCTGGTCGTAATGGCGGATTTCCTCTCGTTCGTCGATGAGCTGCGCGCCGTCGGGCAGTTCCCAG
>CAYSMQ010000449.1:0-4089 GCA_964432035.1 uncultured Ardenticatenaceae bacterium | reverse complement strand
CCATATCCGCATTCAGAAACTTGCGGCGCAGAAAGTGACGCGCGTACCGCGTCATTTTCTGAACGTCGTCAGTCGCAGGCATGCCAGCCTCTTGCATCAGGGTGTCGCGAATGTTGCGTTTGGTCTTGTGCACGATGGGCGCCACGATGTGACTGGGCGTGCTGCCGTCCAACTGCACGATGAATTCGCCCAGATCGGTCTCTAGAACCGACAGGCCGTTCTCCTGTAAGGCCTCGTTGAGTCCGATCTCTTCGGTGACCATGCTCTTGCTTTTGGCCACCAGTTCCACGCCGTGGCGGCGCGCAATCTCCAGGACCTGCTCATTGGCCTCCTGCGCGTCGACGGCCCACAACACTTCGGCGCCGTTGGCCTGAAGCGAGCGCTCCGCCTGTTCAAGGAGCTCCGGTAGGCGCTGCAGCGCGCTGCGTTTGATAGCCGCCGCCTGCTGGCGTAGCGCCTCCCCATGCTCGCGACCATAGGCAAACATGGAACGATCCCGTTTTTCCGCTGCCTGTCCTGCGCCATAAGCCACGGCTTCGCGCATGTCGGCGTCGTTGATGGCCACCCGCGCGGCAGGAATGAAATTATTGGCAGTGACTTTCACGCGTCGCCTCCTACGGCTTCGGCCAGCACATCCGCGATGTGACGCACGCGTTTGGCGGAACCCGATCGTTGCAGCCCCCCGTTCATGTGCGTCAGGCAGCTGGCGTCTCCGGTCAGAATACAGTCTGCAGGACACGCTTCGATGGCCTCTATCTTGTTGTGCAACATGGCGCCGCTGACGTCGGCCATCTTAATGCTGAAAAGCCCGCCAAACCCGCAGCAAACATCGGCGTCGCGCAAATCACGCACCGTTGCATTTTCCACGTTGGCCATCAGGGCGCGCGCCTCCTCACCCAATCCCAGCAGCCGCAGTCCATGACAGGCATCGTGAAAGGCAAAGGTTTGCTCGTGGGGCAGTTTCGCTTTCAAATCCTCAACACCCAACCCTTTGACGATATATTCGGTGAACTCCCAGGTGATGTTTGCCAGACGTTGCGCCTCCGCCTGCAGCGCCGCGTCGTGGGCAAAGAGCGCCGGGTACTCGTGGCGCACCATGGCGGCGCAAGATCCAGACGGGGTGACGATAACCTCCGCGTCCTTGAACGCGCGCAAGAACTGGCGCGCCACGGCGCGCGCGTCATCGCGGTAGCCGGCGTTGAAACCAGGTTGCCCGCAACACGTCTGCGCCATCGGAAAATCGACCGTCACGCCCAAATGCTCCAACACACGCACCACAGACATGCCCGTCTGTGGATAAAGCGTGTCTATCATGCAGGTGACGAAGAGAGAGACGGGCTTGTTTTGGGGGGAAGGGCGGTTGTGTGTGGCCATACTAACGTCGAAAGGTATCCTGTAGAGGTGTCCCGTGTTGCTGATCGGGAGAAATCCGATTTCTCGGAGAAATCGGATTTCCATGCTTCGTCCACCAATCTCTAATCTCCAATCCCCAATCTCTCACCTTAAAAACGCCTCCTGCAACCCCCCATCCACACTCACAATCTGGCCCGTCGTTTTGGCCAGGTTGCTGCTGGTGAGCAGGTAGGCCACTTCGGCCTGATCTTGGGGCAAGACCGGTTGCTTGGTCAGGGTGCGCTGCGCATAAAAGTTGGCCAGTTTTTGGCGCAACGTCTCCGTGTCTTCTTGCTCATCGAAGTCTATTTCATATTTTGTCAGCGAGCTGATCACGCGGTCGCGGGGAAACATGCTGCTTCCTTCGACGACGGTTGCGGGCGCGAGACCGTTCACGCGCACGAGGGGCGCCAGCTCGACCGCCAATTCGCGCACCAAATGATTGGCGGCGGCTTTGCTCGTATCATAAGCCAGCGAGCCTTTTTTCGCCACGGCAGCGTTGACGCTGGTGGTTAGGACCATCGTGCCCGGCAAACCCTGTGCCTCCCAAATCTTACGCGCCTCGTCGGCCACAAGATAGGCGCCGGTCACATTGACAGCATATGTCTGCGCCCACTTCTCGTCGGGGATGCGGCCCGTCGTATCCGGCGGCACAAAGACGCCCGCGGTAATGATGACGTTGTCCAGCCCACCATAAGCCAGCAGCACCTGCTTGAACATCTCCTGCACGCTGGCGCGATCGGTGACATCGACGCCCAGGCCGATGGCAGGCCCCGCAGAGGAGATGCCGCTGCCGGCAACGCCAATGCCCACGCCGTAAATGTCGGTCAGCTCGCGCGCCGTGGCTTCGGCTGCTTCGCGATCCAGGTCGGCGCAGACCACGTGCGCGCCTTCCTCAGCGACGCGCAGGGCCGTGGCGCGTCCGATGCCGCTGCCGGCGCCAACAATGAGGACGACGTTGCGCGCCAGCTCCTTTTACGGCGGCATGCGCTGCAGCTTGGCTTCCTCCAGGCGCCAGTACTCGATGTCAAAGGCCTCCTGTCGCGGTAGCGCGATGTACTCGCTAATGGCCTCCGCCCCGCGCATCACTTCCACGGCGGCGTTATAGAATTCGGCCGTGACCCGCGACTCGCTCTTGTTCTTGCCCCAGGCGACCATGCCCACGCCCGGAATCAGGATCACGGTGGGGTTAGGATCGCGCATCGGCGGCGAATCGGGATGCTTACAGGCCTCGTAGTAAGCCGTGTAGTCTTCGCGGTATTGGGCCAGGCCTGATTCGAGTTTGTCCAATAACGCCTCTAAGTCTTCTTCCTGCGGGTTCCAGTCTACGTACAGCGGTTTAATCTTGGTGCGCAGGAAGTGATCGGGGCAGGACGTCCCCAGCTCTGCCAGGCGCGGCGCGTCATGGCTGTTTACAAAGCGTAGAATGGCGTCATCGGACTGCACGGTACCGATGAACTTATTCTGCTGCGAAACCATGCCACGCAGGTGGGGCAACAACTTCACGAGCAGCCCCTCGCGCTCCTCGTCGGAAAGCGCCTGGAACTTTTGCCCGCCGAACGTATCTTCTCCCTTATCTCGCTCCTCGATGTAACGCGCCGCCTGTTCTATCAGCTCCAGGGACAGCTCGTAGCAGGCCTTGTCACCGTCCGCCCAGTTAATGAGCCCGTGCTGCCCCATGACCAGCCCTTTCATCTCCGGATTCTCGCGCGCCGCCTCTTCCATGACTAGCCCCAGGTCAAACCCCGGTCGCTGCCAGGGCACCCATCCCACGTCGTCGCCGTACACTTCTTTGGTCAATCGCTCCTGGTCTTTGCAGGCGGCGATGGCTATGACGGCGTTGGGATGGGTGTGATCGACGTGGCGGTAGGGTACGTAAGCGTGCAGCGGCGTGTCGATGGAACTGGCGCGAGGGTTCAGATTAAAGACCGTGTGGGGATAGTAACCGACCATCTTGTCTTCGATGGGCGTTTTGACCCCCTTCTCATCGGCAGCATTATAGATCTCTTTTAGCTGGCGCAGCTTGTCCATGTACAGAGACGCAAAATTTTCGCGCGTAGAGGTACGCAGGTCGCCGCCTGAGCCTTTAACCCATAAAACGTCCACCTCTTCACCGCTTAAGGGATCTTCCATGATCAGCTTCGAAGACGTATTGCCGCCGCCGGTGTTGGTTATGCGCTGGTCGCTGCCTAGAAGATTGGAGCGATAGACGAGTCGTTCTACAGGATCGAGGCCGGCGGCGACGTCGTCATCCCAGGCGTCGTTGACGTGTTCAAATTGATATGGCATCTGTCACTCCTCCATTACGATAGGTCGTTGCCGGCTCCATGACGATAGTTCAACGTGGCTCCTCTTTTATACGGGGTCCGGCTGTTGGAAAGCAAGGGGATGCGGGCCGGGCCCGCATCCCCGGTTAATGCGTGGTAGCGGCTCTAGAAGTCGAAATCGTCGATGTTGTCGGCATCAAAGACGGTCGGCGGACCCAGGAGCACCGTGTCGTCTTCGGACACAGTGTAGCTACCCAAGCGTCCGGCCTCGAAGCTGTCACCCGGTTCACCCTCCATCTCGCCTGTGGCAATGGCGTGTAGGGCGTGAATGGCCAGGTAGCCCAGGTCGGCCGGATTCCACAGAGCAAACATGGGAGAGGCGCCGCTCTCAACATACTCGCGCATCTGGTTAGGCGTGCCCAGACCGGTC
>CAYSMQ010000448.1:693-4124 GCA_964432035.1 uncultured Ardenticatenaceae bacterium | reverse complement strand
GCCCTGCACGGGCGCCATATCCAGCGACTGCGCCAGCGTTGCGGCGTTCATCTGTGGACCTTGGCGGCGAGGAGCCATGCGCTCAAGCCGTCTTCTCCAGATGTTGCAATATGAGCGGATATACGTCTACGGCTGCGTTGCGCCCAAAAATACAGTCGATGTGTCCGTAGTTCGGAACCAGGTGGTGGCTGTAAAGACCGCTGCCATTGTGCCGGCGTAACCAATCATAACTGCGCAACGTGCTCTGCGGCGTCCACGTTTCGTTCTCCGCGCCGTGGATGAAGGCCAGGGGAATCGCCAGACGTTCCACGTGTGGCATGTAGCGATCCTCTCCCTTTGCGCTGACGACGTGACCGGCACGCGTCAACACGCCCAGGTGCCGGAAATTGCTGATTGACGCCGCGCCGAACAGCTCATGTAACACGTCGTGGGTGGCATTGTTCAACTGGTCGTGCTCGTAAAGCGGTGCGTAGAGGAATGTGACACGATGACAGACTGGACTGTTACAGCGCTCTTCCTGTCTGATAACAGGATACATACTCAGGGCGCGGTTGTAAAGATCTTCGACCCAATTTTCGCCGGCATCTGTGTACATCGTCAGGTTATCCACGCCGATCTTCTCCAGCAGCGCATCCAGATACAGGCCGGAGCGCACGCGGTTGGCGGGAATAACGTTGATATGCGCGCCAACTTGCGAGCAAACGGCCGAACGCACGCCCTGCAAGCCCGTAAGCATGGCCATGGTAAAGGTAATCGCGCCGTAGCAATGGCCCAAAACCTGTATGTCCGCCGCGCCGCTGATCTCGCGCACCGCAGCCACCGCCGCGGGCCAGTCATACTGCGCCACGTCGTCGGCCGTGTACGTCGTCGTGGCATAAGGTAGCTCGATACTGGAGCGATAGTCGAGAAGCCACACGTCGTAGCCGTGAGCGATTCGGTATTCCGTCAGGTTGGTGTCGATGGTGTCGATGGCAAAAGCCAGGCTGGAGACGCCCAGGCCGTGCGCCAGGAGGACGGGCCCCTTAGCCCCTCCCCGGTAGCGCGTCAGGCGCAACTGCAGCCCGTCCTCGGTCTCGAAGGTGTGCACCTCCGGCGCGTCGACGCGCAACGGTCGCCGCTTGCGTGGCGGCGCCTGTGGATCGAAGAGGCTGCGCCGCGCCAAGACGCCCCCGTAGATATCAAATAGAGACCCGGCAAAGAAGCGTCCAAAGCGGGCAATCGCTTCCAGCCGCTCCCGCAAATTAGCGGCGTTCGTCACCCGCACCGTCGTAATCTGGCGCTGGAAATCGCGCGGGTAAATGCGCAAGATGCCTTTGCCCAGCACGGCGCCGCTGTCGTCGGGACCTTCGTATACCGTGATATACAGGGTCGTGGTGTCCGACCACAGGTCGAATCCCTGCTCGTCTCTAATCAGCTTAAAGCCCTCAAAGAAATAGCCGGCGCCGTCGACGGCGCGCAGGCGCATGCGGTAGCGCATTCGTCTGCGGCCCGCCGGCGCGTCGCCCTCGCGCAGGAACAGGTTGAACTGCCCATCGGTCACGCGCAACGGATGCGGCGAAAGGGCCGGCGCCGTGACCGTGCCCGTGAGCCGCGAGGTGTAGGACGCGTCGGCCATCATCCGCTCCAGGTCGTCGGCCAGAATCGTGAGCACAAATTTGAACCGCGAATCGTCGGCTTCTCCCTGTCGCCAGGCGGCGTCGTAGTCGTCAAGCACCTTCGTGGAAAAATAGCCACTCATCGTTTCCGTGAACTGGATTCCCACTGTGTGCTCATGCTCCCCGTGCCCCTCTTGGTCGGCAAAGGCGTAGTCTATTTGCCAACCCCGGTCCTCCGCCAGCAGGGTCATCGTGCGCTCGGCAACGGCCGAAATTGTGAGCAGCGGATTGGCGCCAAGGGAGCGGGGGATAACGGCGGCGTCACACACGTACAGGCCTTCATGCACGTCCGTGCCTTCGCTTCCGGCGAAGACGCGCCCTTTGTGGTCCACGACGCCCTGCGTGGCCTCCTCGCCCATGGCGCATCCCCCTAGCGGGTGCGCCGTCACCATGTTGTGGCTGGGCAGCTCGTGCCACAGGGGATTGTGGATAAAGGTACCGCCCACCCCGCGCGTCGCCAGTAGCAGGTTTTGGTTAATCTTCTGTACGTAAGGCTGCGTCCCTGCGCCGGGCCAGCGCACGCGGATACGATCATTTTCCAGCGTCAAACGCCCGCCGCCGTCGTCGTGTCCCATGACCAGATAGATCTGCGTGTGTTTGACGGCGCCGCTGTACGGGCCGCGGATCAGGCTTTCCAGTTCGCGCCGCCGTTCGGTGATTGCATCCACAATACCCGCGTCCGTATCCACGCCGCCCACTTTGGCCGACGTCGCCAGCACCGCCGCCAGATTGTGGGCCAGCGGGCTGTTGATGGACCCTTCTTCGACGATCATGCCCTCTTCCACATCGGCTGTATTGCGCAGGTCGATAGCCCCCGTAATGGTGGGGCCCACCGGCTCCCGCTTACGCAGCCGCGGCCCATGGGCCACCGCATTGATTTCGACGTCGCAATTATAGGCCGCGCCGCCCACGTCGCCGTTGCCCGAGAAGTGCTTGCCCACCTCATCGGAGAGCGACAGACCCGCCAGCTTGGAACGCAACAGAATTTCCGTGGAGCCCATGGCCCCGGCGGCGAGTATCACAATGTCGGCGCTCACAAAGGACGTGGGCGCGTCAAACAGATGGGCGCCGCTGCCTACAACTTCATAATGCACCAGCCAGCGAGAGCCGGTGCGCTCGACCGTGCGCACAGACACTTCGGTAAACATCTGCGCCCCGTGATTCTTGGCGTCGGGCAGGTAGTTCATCAACGTCGTGTTCTTGGCGCCGTGATTACACCCCGTGGCGCAGTCGCCGCATAGCTTGCAAGCTTTCTGGTCCACACCGACGTGATTGACGCCGTCCTCAAAGGTCACATTGATCGGCAACCGGTAAAAGGTACCGTTAACGGCTTCGGCCGACTTGCGCAACGCTTCCAGTTTAGGTAGACGCGGAAAATCTTCGGGATAAGGCGTGGGTTTGAGCATCTCGCGGGCGCGCTGGTAGCCGTCGGCCAGTCGTGTTTCGACATCCTCGCGAAACGCCCGGGGCCAACGCGCGTCGTCAAAGACGCGCGGATCGGGTTCCACGGCGACGTTGGCGTTGATCAGCGACGTGCCGCCCAGACCACAGCCCACGGCGACGGACATGTCGTCGTTGATGTGAAACTGGTATAGGCCCGTGCGCGGCCCCTTCCGTTCGTGCGGTAGATTAAGCTGGACTTCGGTCGCCGCCTCCAGTTGCGTGTCCGGATATTCGCCGGGGAGCAGCTCCTTGCCGCGCTCCAGCAGGCAGACCTGCCGCCCGGCGCGCGCCAGTCGCGACGCAGCAATGCTGCCGCCGTAACCGGAGCCAATG
>CAYSMQ010000448.1:0-683 GCA_964432035.1 uncultured Ardenticatenaceae bacterium | reverse complement strand
TTGATGTCTACGATCGGTGAGGATAACCTGTGCATAACAACTGCCCTCCTATGGCCCCCACCGTGGATGAAACTCGTCACTTTCTAGATCGGCGGTCAGGTTTATCCGCTCGCCGCCGTCCACAGGGTAGAGATAGATGTCCCAATCGCCATCTATGTCCGAACTGTAGGCAATCCATTGCCCGTCCGGCGACCAGGATGGCGTGATGGCATGGCGAACCACCTGGCGCGCTTCGTCCAGCTCGCTGCCCGTGTGAAGCTCGCTCACGACCGCACTCTGCGCGGCGGCGCCGTCTTCCAAAGAGTGCACGTGCAGCGACCACTGGCGATCCGCGCCGCTGCCCGTGCTGCAGACAAAGGCAATCTGATCGCTCACAGGCGACCAGGCAGGATACTTGCAGTTACCGTTCACGCCGGCAGTCACGTCGTGAAATTCATCCGGCCGATCCAGATCAACGTGATAGATATGGAAACGCCCATCATCGCGGCGATAGTGCATGAAGACCACTTCTTCGCCGTCAGGGGACCAACCCACGTGTCCGCCCAGGGAGTAGCCGTCACTGCCCAACAACGATGGGCGCCCGCGCAACGTCGTATAAATGCGGAAGTCGTTGCTCGCCGCCCCTTCTGGTCGACCGCTAAAGGCCAGCCGGCTGGCCTCAGGCGCACAGGAAGGGGAGCCGC
>CAYSMQ010000447.1:304-4136 GCA_964432035.1 uncultured Ardenticatenaceae bacterium | reverse complement strand
TGCCGGGCTCGCTACACGAGGAAGATGAGGGGACGGTGACGACGGCCGAAGGGCGCGTGATCAAGATTAACAAGGCGATCGAGCCGCCCGGCAACGCCAAGGAAGATTGGCGCATTATTCAGGACATCGCCGCGGCGCTGGGCCGTGAGGAAGGGCTGACGTTTGACTCACCGCGAGAGATATTCGATGAGTTACGGCGCGCATCGGCGGGCGGCACAGCCGATTATTCGGGTATTACCTACGAGAAGATTGAAGAACAGTATGGGGTGTTCTGGCCCTGTACTGACGAGTCGCATCCGGGCACGCCACGGCTCTTTGAACCGGGCTCCTGGAATCCCGTGGCGCGCGGTAAGGGGCCATTCTATTTTGCGGATGGTAAAGCGCGTTTTAACGTGGCTACTTATTCACCCCCGGCTGAAGACACCGACGAAGAATATCCGCTGATGTTGACGACCGGGCGCGTCGTGAGCCAGTTTTTGTCTGGAACGCAGACACGGCGTATTGGCCCGTTGCTGGACCAGTACCCAGAACCGCGTATCGAGATGCATCCGCACCTGGCCGAGAAGTTGGGCATTGCCGACGGCGATTGGGCGACGGCCGAATCGCGGCGCGGAAGCGTCACGTTGCGCGCTCTGGTGATGAAGACCATTCGTCCGGACACTATTTTCATTCCTTATCACTGGGCGGGACATTTGAGCGCGAACCAGCTGACGATCTCGGCGCAAGATCCAATTTCCAAGATTCCGGAATTCAAGGTGTGCGCTGCCCGGGTGCGCAAAGCCGACGGTCCGCCGGCGAGCGAGCCGAGCCCGCGGCGTGGTCGGGGAAGATGGCGGGGCAGTGGAAGCGAATGAGTGAGCTAAGAAAGAAGTTGGCGTTTGAGATTCGAGCTTTAGAGCTGACGGGTGATGGAAACCTTGTGGGCGTTATTGACACGGCGCTTGAGGCCTATGAGACCGCGCGCATGGACGGACTGTGTCATGAAGGCGCCTGGGAGGTGGCCATTAGCGCTGCGCGTCACCTGAAGGCAAATGAGATTCTTAGCACGGAGATGTGATAGGCTTCCAGAACCTGTCACGATTTGAGCGTTCGAAAATTGTGTATTGACAGGAGGTCCCGGTGCCGGTTCCGCAGGAGATGATGTTCTTTATCGATCCCAGCCGCTGCATTGGCTGTCAGGCCTGCGTGCAGGCTTGTACGGAGTGTGACACACACAAGGGACAGTCTATGATCCAGCTGGATTTCGTGGATCGCACTCTTTCTGCCCAAACGGTTCCCGTTATCTGCATGCATTGCGAATCGCCGACGTGTGCGGAGGTCTGTCCGGCGGACGCCATTAAACGGACGGGCGACGGCGTGGTGCAGACGGCGCGCAAACCGCGCTGCATCGCCTGCAACAATTGTGTGTTGGCCTGCCCCTTTGGGGTGCCCAAGATGCACACAAAGATGTCGCTGATGATGAAGTGTGACATGTGTTACGATCGCACCTCCGTGGGGCTAAAACCGATGTGCGCGTCGGTGTGTCCCAGCCAGGCCCTGTTCTTTGGCACTAAGGAGGAAATCGAGGCCTTACGCCCGCGTTCTAAGCCGGTGAACACCTTCCAATTTGGACAACAGACCATTCGCACGCGCGTAAATATGATGGTGCCACGTGACGAGCCCTTTGACCTCGTAGACGTTGCCGGCGCCATGTACCAAACGCCGATGGCACAGGAAGCGCCTTCGCCGGCAGAAGGCGCCGCTGCGCCTGGAGAGGATGACCTCCTGGCCAATATGTTTGTCGAGGAAGGCGTGATATGAGCGTAAATGAAAGGGAACAGATAACGGTTGCGCCGGACGGCAAGTCACCTGAGGAACAGCCGCGGTGGCGACAGGATTTCCCCATCGACTGGCCGCAGGACGAGTACGTGGCGCGGCGCGACTTTGTCAAATTCCTGCTGCTGACGAGTCTGGCATTTACGACCGGGCAGTTCTGGTTGCTGGGGAGCAGCCTGTTGCGGCGCAGAGAAGGTCCGCCGCCGATGGGCATCACCGGAAGCGATGACCTGGCCGTCGGCGAGTCGCTTATCTTTCGTTATCCCGAGCAAAATGGCGCGGCGCGCATTCTCATACGTGTGGATGAAGAGACGTTTGTTGCTTACGAGCAGCAATGCACGCACCTGACGTGTCCTGTGATTCCAGATGTGGATAACAGCGAGCTACACTGCCCCTGCCACGAAGGGATCTTCGATTTGGAGAGCGGGCGACCGCTGGCCGGGCCGCCTCGCCGGCCGCTGGCGCGCGTGACCCTGGAGGTCCGTGACGGCACGGTATACGCGACCGGAATAGAGGAGAGAACGGTATGACGAAACGATCACGCTTTGCCCGTTCGCAGAAGGCGACGATCGTTATTGGCATTCTGGCTATCGTCGTGATCATTATCATCTTGCAGTTGTGGCTGTTCACGGCGACGATGAACGCGTATCTGGGCGGCGATCATTCGATTTTGCTACCGGCGGCACTGGCCAGCCTCTTCTGCCTGTTGCTCAACGCCGGGCTGTTATGGTACCTCTATGGTCTCGACCGTTAACGGGACGGCGGGCCAACTGCGCGGGGGGATCGCCAACCTATTTCCCGGCTACTTTGCGCTGGTGATGGCAACGGGTATCGTTTCCATTGCCGCGCACCTGCTGCAATTTCCACTCATCCCTCAATTCTTGCTGGTGGTCAATCTGTTGGCCTATGTCGTGCTCTGGATCTTAACGCTGGCGCGCCTGATCATGTTTTTCCCCAAGATGGTCGCCGATATCTCCAGTCACGCGCGGGGGCCAGGGTTTTTCACGCTGATAGCGGGCACCTGTGTATTGGGTAGCCAGCTGGTTGTGCTAAACGGGAGTGAGCTTGCGGCGATGGCGCTTTGGGCGCTGGGCATCGTCTTGTGGCTGATCATCATGTACAGTTTTTTCACAGCTGTTACTGTTCGAGAAGAAAAACCCACGTTGGAGATGGGTATCAACGGCGCCTGGCTGATTGCCATTGTTGGCACCCAGTCAATCGCTATTCTTGGCACATTGCTTGTCGACAACGTGGGCGATTTCCAGTCTCAGCTCCTTTTCTTTACGCTATGCATGTACCTCCTGGGGTGCATGCTGTATATCGCGATTATCACCCTCATATTTTATCGTTTTACGTTCATCAGGTTGAGAACTGCGGAGCTGAGCCCGCCTTATTGGATCAACATGGGCGCCGTGGCAATCACGACGTTGGCCGGTTCAACGCTGATGCTCAACGCGTCGCGCTGGCCCTTGTTGCAAGACGTGCTGCCGTTTTTGATGGGGTTTACGCTGTTTTTCTGGGTGACCGGAACCTGGTGGATCCCGTTGTTGTTCATTCTGGGCGCATGGCGACATTTATACAAGCGCCATCCGCTGACGTATGACCCACAGTATTGGGGCATGGTATTTCCTTTGGGCATGTACACGGCCTGCACGATACGCCTGTCGCAGGCGCTGGATCTGCCCTTCTTGATGGTCATTCCGCGCGCGTTTGTGTATGTCGCCTTGGTGGCCTGGCTGGCGACGTTCGCCGGGCTCGTGCATCATTTATGGCGTTCGCTTGCGGCAGCATGAACGGATTTTTGCCACGAATTTTACGAATTTTACGAATTTGCCTATTTGTGGAAAGTCACGTACCAGCTTGACTATCATGACAGTAGACGGTTCAAAATTGGTGCAAGGCTAACGCTTGGAAATTTGTGGCGAAGGGGTTTCATGAAGAAAAGACGATTGGCAGCCAGTTCATGGTCATGGCATGCGCCTTATTATGCGGGAGAGTGGTCACTGCTCGATCTTCC